>JAUUVE010000425.1 GCA_030589715.1 Desulfobacteraceae bacterium
ACCAAGATCATCATAGAACTTCCTGCCAAGACCTAACGCGGATAGACCGGAAAAGTGACAAGTGAACTAAAGCCCGCCCTGGCCTCCGGCCCGTAGCGTGCCTACGCCCCGGAGGGCGCGACTTGATATGTATTCTAGGCACGCTCCTGCTAAATACTACGCCCGGAGGTCCTACGCCAAGAGAGCGGTAAGCCATGTCTGGGCCAGGCGATTTAATTTTTTCCACAAAGAGGACGAAATTTACTGTTACGGACCAAGGTGAGGTCCATTGAGATGTTTATGTTTTTTTACAATTTTTTTTGGACACTCATCCTCATTTTTTCTATTCCCTTTGTTGCCCTGCTAGGAAAGGGACGGATTTCGGAGAGGTTGGCATTGGGGTTTCCCGAGGGCTTTCCAGGAGAGGGCAATATATGGATCCATGCACTCTCAGTGGGAGAGGTGGTCTCGGCGATCCCCCTGGTGAAGGCCCTGAGGACAAAATTCCCCGGGAAAGATATTGTTTTCTCTGTTACCACCTCAAAGGGCATGGCCATAGCGAGAGATGAGGTGGAGTCAAAGGTAAAGGCCCTGGTCACCATGCCGGTGGATGCATGGTGGTGTGTTCGACGAATCGTAAATTATCTGAAGCCCTCTATCTTTGTCCTGGTAGAAACGGACATATGGCCCGGCTTGATCTATCATTTGAGCAAACGTGGAATAAGGACTATCCTGGTCAACGGGCGGGTTTCTCCGAGGACCTTTAGGTCCTATCGTGTGCTTCCCTTTCTTACCAGGGGGATGTTTCAGCCATTGGAATTGTGCCTCATGCAGTCAGAGCTGGACAGTAAGAGGCTATTGAAGATTGGGATAGGGCCTGGGAAGGTGAAGACCATAGGGAATATTAAGTTTGACAGGAATTGGAAACCTATGGGTGAAACCGAGCGCAAAGATTGGATGAGTTTACTTGGCATCGAGCCCGGGACCCCCATATGGGTAGCCGGTAGTACCCACCCAGGTGAAGAAAGGGCTCTCTTGGAGGTCTTTCGCAGGCTTCGTACCTCTTTTCCCGGCCTGCGCCTTATCCTTGCCCCCAGAGATATTGAGCGATCGGGTGAGATCCGAAGCATTTCCCAGGAAATGGGACTTGAGGCCGTTTCGAGGGCAACTCTTTTGAGGAATAAGACATCCTATGAAGTCCTGATTCTTGACACCTTGGGCGAACTGGAGCGAATTTACGGGCTCAGTATAGTCAGTTTTGTCGGGGGAAGTCTGGTGCCAGTGGGAGGACATAACCTGCTTGAGCCTGCCAGCTTTGGATGTCCAGTTCTCTTTGGGCCTTACACACACAATTTTGTATCCATGTCCGAGTCGTTGACAGAGGCAGGGGGGGGCTGGCGGGTGGAGGACGGAGAGGAGCTCTTTGATAGGATGAAGATGCTTTTGTCAGACCCCGAGAAGAGGGATAATATGGGGAGACTTGCAAGGGAATTTGTTGAGAGAAACCGTGGGGCCTTGGATCGTGTTTTGTCCTTCATAGCTGATAGAGCTTGTGGCTGTTAGCTGATGGTTTAAGATGATTTTCTCTATACACAAACCCGACTGGTCACAGTTTCACCAAAGAGAATCCTTAGGGCCATGGTCCCTGCCAATGGCCTTTTTTTCTATATTATACGGGACAGGCGTAAGGCTCCGACTATGGACTTACGATCGGGGACTGTTTAAGCGGAGAACCCTTCCCGGCTTTGCGGTTAGTATTGGAAACATAACGACCGGTGGGACTGGCAAGACCCCTGCGGTGGCTATGTTGGCAAGCTGGGCCAAGGCCGAAGGGCACAGGGTGGCCGTCCTCTCCAGGGGATATGGCGGAAGATACAAGAGCAAAGTCATGGAGGTATCAGATGGTCACAACATCAAAGCTGATCCCAAGGAGACAGGTGATGAGCCATATTTGCTTGCGAAAAGGCTTTCAGGGATTCCGGTGGTCCTATCCAAAAAGCGTCACCTGGCCGGACTGTTTGCCCATGAGAAGTTCGGGACCGACTTTTTTGTCCTGGATGATGGTTTTCAACACTTAGAGATTAGGCCGGACTTGAATCTTGTCCTTATTGATGCTGATAACCCCTTTGGAAATGGCCGCCTCCTTCCCCGGGGGCCTCTGAGGGAACCGGTGGATCAACTGGCCAGGGCGGATGCTTTCATCCTTACAAGGGTAAGTGAACAGGCAGCCGGAGAAGACTGTTTGAAGCTTCTAAAGGAGGAGTTTCCTTCAGTCCCGGTCTTCTTTGCAGATCACAAGGCAGATAAGGTCGTCCTGCCTCATTCAAAGAATACCCATATGCCAGGGTCTTTGCAAGGAAAGCGGGTCTTGGCCTTTGCAGGTATTGCCCGACCGGAAGTGTTCAAAGAGACCTTATTGAGATTGGGGGCGGATGTGGTCTATTTTATGGGATTTAGGGATCACTATCAGTTCCGAAGGGATGAAATTATGTCGATGATTCAAACAGGGGAGGATCTGAGGGCCGACTATATCCTTACTACCGAAAAGGACTGGGTCCGGATCGCCGGAATTGCTCCGGTATGCAGA
>JAUUVE010000324.1 GCA_030589715.1 Desulfobacteraceae bacterium
CCCTTTATCTCAAGATCATGGATGATCCCTCTTTCCGGGAGGGTGAGTTCAATACCGATTTTATCAAAAGGTTCTTACCGGAGGAAGATGAGGAAGAATAGCAGCCATGCCGTAAAGAAAATTGGACTGGAGACACATAGCCGTTCACAAAATTAAAGAAGATGGACAATACCAGAAATGTAGGGGTTCAATTTATTGAACCCGCTTACGGGCTTGATGAATCAAGCCCCTACAGAGGGAAACATAATATCAGGCGATATAGAGAAGTGGTGAAGAGGATTTTACTTTCTTTGCCAGAGCGATTTTCTGGGTTGAAAATAGATTTCTATGTCCTCATGTCTACCCATCTTCATGTAATTTTTTGTCTTTGACGGGATGAATGATGGCTTACCCGAGGTAGTAAGGACATTTAAGGCCTTAGTTACCAGAAATACCTGTAGGGGTCGGATTTATCCGACCCTTTGGCAGAGGAATTATTATGAGCATGTGATAAGGAACGAGGCAGCATTGTTCAAGATCAAAGAGTATATAGAGAACAATCCTTCGGCAGAAATAATAAGATTTGAGGAGTTCTACAAAAGCGGGTCGGATAAATCCGACCCCTACAAAAATTCACCTCCACCCCCATAAAGATTATGGAAAAAGAGAGATTTTGAGACTTTGAAGGCTTCTAAACCTTTGTTAGATAAGGGTTTGGGAAGTGGAGGTGAAGTCAAAAAGGTGGACAACCGGAAACCCGCTTGTAGCAAGGGTTTTAGAATTTTGTGAAAGGCTATGGAGACACAGATAGGGAGGTGTAATATGGGTTCTCATGACAAAGTGGTTGTCACCTGTGCGGTGACCGGGGTGCTTACCGATCCAAAGAGATTTAACGTGCCGGTAACCCCGGAGGAGATGGCTCAAGCCACAGAGTCGGCATATAATGCAGGGGCCTCTGTGGTCCACAGTCACTTCAGATGTCAGGATGAAGGGCTCGGGCATTTGCCTGCCTGGGATCTCAAGACGGTAGGTGATATTCTTTCCGCGATCAAGGAGCGGGTTCCCGATATTATCATCAACATGAGCACAGGGATACTTGGGGATGATCTGTCAGGGCCATTGGGCTGCCTTGAAGCGTTTGAACCGGACATGGCAGCATGCAATGCGGGCTCTCTGAACTACCTAAAGGTTCGTAAAGACGGATCATGGGCCTGGCCCCCGGCCCTGTTTGACAATCCAGTGGAAAAGGTTCAGAGGTTCTTGGATGTGATGATTGCTCACAAAATAGTCCCGGAGTTTGAATGCTTCGATACCGGAATAGTGCGTAGTGTGAGACTGTACAAGTTGAACGGAATGTTTGAAGGCGATCCCCACCTCTCTTTTGTAATGGGTGTTGAGAGCGGCATGCCTGCCAGGCCCGATCTCCTTCCCATCCTCAAGGATGAGTTGCCGGAGAATGCTCACTGGCAGGTAATCGCCACAGGCGCAGGTCGCCACAAGCTATGGGATCTGCATCGCAGGTGCCTTGAACTGGGGGGCGATGTGAGGACAGGCCTTGAGGATACCTTTTATCTGCCAAATGGAGACAAGGCATCAGATAACGGCCAGCTTGTGGAAACACTGGTGAAGATTGTCCATGAGGTGGGCAAAGAGGTTGCATCACCGTCTGAGGCCCGCCAGATTCTCGGCATCAGGCACTAGGGAGATCACCTAACAAAAGGAGGGAGAGCCATGGAAGATAGAATCTGGCACAAGTCCTATGCCCCTGAAGTACCCCCAAGCGTTGACTACGAAAATATCACCATGCCGGCGGCCCTTGAAAGGACCGCGAGGAACTTCCCTGACAATATCGCCCTGATCATGATGGGAAAGGAGATCAGTTTCAGGCAGCTCGATGAATATGTCAATCGTTTCGCCATGGCACTATCAGATCTGGGTATCCAAAAGGGAGACAAGGTGGCCCTTTTGCTTCCCAACATGCCTCAGGTGGTGATCGCCGCTTATGCTGTGTTCAGGCTTGGGGCCGTGGTGGTCATGAACAACCCCCTGTACACAGAGACGGAACTCGCCTACCAGCTTAGCGACTCTGAATCAAAGATGGCCATATGCCTCGATCTCCTTGTTCCAAGGATCCTCAAGTTAAAGGAAAAGACCGGGATCGAGACCGTGATTGCCTGCCATATTCGTGATTATCTGCCTTTCCCCAAGAAGCAGCTCTTTCCCTTTGTAAAGAGAAAGATGCACAGGAAGACCGATCCAGGGGAGGGGGTACACGATTTTATGGACCTCATGAAGAGATATCCCCCGAGGCCCTCCGAGACAGAGGTTGCCTTCGATGACCTCGCCTGCCTCCTCTACACTGGAGGCACAACAGGCGTCTCTAAGGGGGTGATGCTCACCCACGGAAACCTCAGCATCAATGTCCAGCAGTTAAAGGCGTGGTTCTTCGATGCAGAGGACGGTAAGGAGAGCATGCTCGGCATCTTCCCCATCTTCCATTCCGCGGGATTTACCGTTGTCATGAACCAGTGCATCTACAGGGGGCTCAAAGTCATCCTGGTTCCCCGTCCCGAACCAGGGGTTGTTCTCGAGATGACTCGAAAGTACCAACCTACCATTTTTACCTGCGTCCCGACTATCTTTGTGGGGCTCCTTAACCATCCGGACTATCCCAAGACCGACCTCTCGTTTGTAAAATGGTGCGTCTCCGGTGCAGCCCCCCTGGCCCTTGAGAGTATCCGTGAGTGGGAAAGGGCCGTGGGATCAACCATCGTTGAGTGCTATGGCCTGACCGAGACGACTGTCTTCGCCCATTCCAACCCCTGGAGAGGAAAGACCAAGGTGGGAAGTGTGGGTCTTCCGGTTCCGGATACGGACTGCCGAATTGTGGATGTTGACACAGGGACTAAGGAATTGGCCCTTGGGGAGCACGGGGAGATCCTGCTCAAGGGGCCCCAGCTCACCCAGGGATATTACAAAAATCCCGAGGAAACAGCCCATGCCATCCGGGATGGGTGGTTCTACACCGGGGATATCGGCTACATGGACGATGAGGGATACCTCTTTATCGTGGATCGCAAAAAGGACATGATCATAGCCGGGGGATACAACATTTACCCGAGGGATATCGACGAGGCCCTCTACGGGCATCCCAAGATTCAGGAGGCCTGTGCAATAGGCCTTCCCGATCCCTATCGCGGAGAGACGGTCAAGGCCTTCATCGTCACAAAGCCAGGTGAGACCCTAACCGAGGAGGAGGTTATCGCCTACTGTAAGGAAAAACTGGCTGCCTACAAGGTGCCCAGGCAGGTGGAGTTCATGGAAGATCTTCCCAAGAGCACCATCGGGAAGGTGGTAAGGAGAAAGCTGAGGGAGATGGAGATGGAGAGGGCCAAGAAGGGAAAATAGAAGGTGTAATTGCAGGGAGGTGTTATGCAAGTCTATGACGCAGTGGTAATAGGGGCCGGTAACGGTGGCCTTACGGCATCCTCATCCCTGGCCCAAAAGGGCCTCAATGTCCTGCTTTTGGAGCGACATAACATACC
>JAUUVE010000192.1 GCA_030589715.1 Desulfobacteraceae bacterium
AATTATAGAGACTCAAATTTAGGAATCCGGCATGGGTTTTAATATGTTTCAATCGTGTCGCGCCAGGGCGGGCTTGAACCCTGTCGAAGATCCCGCTGGGCGGGGAACCTGGAACCGATCACTTTAGTACCTTATAACCAAATTTGCGCTCAAAACGAGCAGAAAATGTTCCAGAATATCCTGGATTTTGCGCTTATGAATCAATTTAGGAATTCAGGGATTTAGGAATTGAGGGATTCGATTGACGCGATTGTCTTCAATTCCTTAATTCCTCAATTCGCAATTCCCCAATTCCGGCTTGTCTGGGTTAGGTAATAATAACTCGGAATCATCCTCCATTAAGAACATCAAAAAGCTATCCGTTCACAGGCCATTTCATTGTGCTCTGATGTTTGTCAATATCCATATGACAACAGGGAGTAATGGAGATGGAGTGATGGAATATTGGCCTTTTTCTGAAATAAGAAGCTTTTCACTACACGGGGTAGTTGGGTTACTCCAATCGCTCACTTTTTTCAAGACCTCAAAGCGATGCAATCTGTCTGGCTCCAAGCTGGCATGAAAATATATTCAGGCCTTGTAACTCAGTTTCAGTCTTTTCTATCAACCCATCACTCCATCACTTTCTCCGAGCCGGAGGGTGTACGAGCCGGAGGCCAGTACTCCAACACTCCGTGAACGGTTACTCAAAAAGAATGGGATTTTTTTAACAAACCCCCCCTCTAATGTCAACATACGAATGGAACATCACGTATGGAGTCCTTATTACCTGAAGGGCTCTGCCTGCCGAAAATCGGGCAGAAACGGAGAAGCCCCCTGACCGTCCTTGGGAGTCTTTTCAGGAAACTGGATAAAGAGATGCTCGAAACCAAGCTCCCTTGCGTGGGTGTAGACCCTCGTAAATTCCTCCTCGGCGAGTGATCGATTCAATGCCTCGTCCTCCTGATGCAAAACCGGATGGTATTGCGACATAAGACTAAGAGGAAGCCCCCTGCCAAATTCCACAAAAAGGCCTGTCAGGGCATTGATTGAATTGTCAATATTTCCCGGTAGGATTAGGTGTCTGACCAAGACGCCTTTCCTGGCAAGCTCACTGCCCGTCAAACAAGAATCGAGAAAGCCTTTCTGTCTAATCATCTCTGCAATCGCCCCAAGGGCCACCTTTGGATAGTCCGGGCACCTTGAGAGGCTTGCCGCCAGGGGTGAATCAGAATATTTGTAGTCGGGAAGGTATATATCAGAGTGTTCTTCAGCCAGCTTTAGCATCTCCACGGACTGGTACCCGGAGAGATTATAAACCATAGGGAGATTGAGGCCCTTTTTTCTCAACATAGAGACAAGCCGGAACACGTGGGGAAAGAAATGGTCAGGTGTTACAAGATTGATATTGTGGACATGATATCGCTTAACCATCTTGAGCACTCCTTCAACCAGCTCGCCTAAACTTGTTCTCATGCCAAGCCCCCCACGTGAAATCTGATAATTCTGGCAGAAGGAGCATCTAAGGGTACACCCGGCGAAGAAGACCGTGCCTGAACCATCCTTGCCCGTGATCGGGGGCTCTTCCCCAAAATGGGGCCCCACATACGCGACCCGCACTTGATCCCATTCCCCGCAAAACCCTGGTTGTGTCTTCCCATCTCCCCTAGACCTGGAGACACCACAGTTACGGGGACAAAGGATGCAGCTTTTATAAAATCTCAGCAGGTCCATAACACGGACACAATATCATTTGAATCCTCTGTGAGCAAGATCCATGGTACCTCCCTGTGGCCACCAACGGTCACCCATTTGACTTTAAGAAACAACCGTTCTAGTATTCCGCCTAACTTATGCCTACTGCATTTACCCTGGCAAATTTGTCCAAGGATAAGTATGGGATAATGGAAAACAAAATACTGATGGTCCAGAGAAAAGGCTAGGTATAGGTTACAGCCAATAGCCAACATTCTTCTTTAACTTAATCGAATTACGATGCAGCGGAAAGGAGCGTTTTATGGGAAAGAGAATACTCAGAACCAAACTTTGTGACATGTTGGGGATTGAATACCCGATCCTGAGTGCCGGGATGGGGCCCACTTTGATCGGGGAGACCACCGGGGCACCGGTGGAACTGGTCGTGGCCGTCTCCGAGGCAGGAGGGCTAGGGGTCCTCGGTGGAAGCGGTTTTACGGTCGATGAGCTTCGGGATGCCATTCGGGAAATTAAGGCACTGACGGACAAACCATACGGGGTTGATCTCCTCCTGCCCAAACGCCTGGCCACTCGCGTAGGCATGGAGCCGGGGGGGGCTACGGAATTGCCCCTCAGCCAGGTCCTGGAAATGCTACCCAAGCCTCATCTTGAGTGGATCAAGAAGGTGAAGGAGGAATTGGAACTCCCGGACACGGACGTCATATTGAAATTGAATACCACCACCATGCTCCCCCAGGAGTCTATCAAGGTATGTATCGAGGAGAGGGTGCCCCTCTTTTGCGCGGGCCTTGGAAATCCGGGGTTTATGGTCGAGGACGCCCATGCCGTGGGAATGAAAGTGCTCGGGATTACAGGGAATGTAAAAAATGGCCGTCGCATAGCCGAGTCAGGTGTGGATCTGCTGGTGGCCCAGGGGCACGAGGGAGGTGGACACACGGGAAGGATCGGAACCATGGCCTTACTGCCCCAGGTTATCGACGTGGCGTCCCCCGTGCCGGTTTTAGCCGCCGGCGGCATCGGGGACGGCCGGGGCTTTGCAGCGTCATTGGCCATGGGCTGCGTGGGCGTCTGGGTGGGCACGCGTTTTCTGGCCACGGACGAGGCGGGTGCTCTGGATACCAATAAACAGCGCATCCTTGAGTCCACTGACGAAGACACGCGTGTCAGTACGGCTTACACGGGTAAAACCTTGCGAGCAAGCTTAAATAAATTCCATCGGCTCTGGGACGAATCAGGGCTTGATCCCATCCCTTTCCCGAACCAGGTCCTGATCTCCTCTGCGCTCCTTTGGAGCTTTCTTGAGGCGAATAAGCCCGATTACGTGGGTGGCCTTGCAGGCCAGATCTCGGGGCTTATCCAGGATATCAAACCTGCCCGACAGGTCCTGGAAGAGATGGTGGAAGAGGCCGTGGATATCCTCACCAGGAAGCTACCGGAAGACGTGGTTGCCAGATAGCAAGGCCTAAGACCTGACTTCCTGAGATGCTCTAAGACCCAGCCTTGGCACTCCCTACCTGTTGTGACCAGCGGAAAAGGTGTGCCAGGGCCCTTGCTGCCCTCTTGAGCGAAGGGAAGGCCGGGATCCCGGCCACACAAAACTGTCTCCTTCTGACGGCCCCCTCCCGGGCCAGCTCCGGGTCCCCACCATCGGAGTCCACCGTAAACACTGTTGGTTTCTTGTCCCGTCTCCCTTTCAGGTATTTGATTATCTCCGGCGTTGAGTCCGGCAAATCGGGAAGATGGAATGCCTTTCTGGCAATGAGACGATCTACGATGACCATGGAAATATTGGGGTCCCCGTACCCTAGTTCCAAGATCTCTGCCAGATACTCAGGATCCTGGAACACCCTGAACATATCCAGGGGATTTCCCGCGATAGAGCCTGCGATGGGTATGCTCTTTCGGAGTTTGTCCATGGTGCCATCAGACAGCCGGGGGACATCAAGCCCTTCCCGTATGCATGCATCGCTGTATGCCACACTATTTCCACCTCCACCGCCCACCAGAAAGACGCCCTTCCCTTTCGGCGGAGCAAGTAGGGCCAGGGCTATTATGGTGTCTACCCACTCATCCATTGAGCGCACCCGGATGACCCCCGTCTGACGGAAAAAGCCCTCCCAAACACTGTTCTCTCCGGACATGGCCCCCGTATGCGCGGCCGCGGTAGCGGCCCCGGCTTCGCTCTCGCCCCCCTTCCAGAGGATAATGGGCGTTTTTCTCGCCACCTCTCTTGCGAGACGGAAGAACTCGCGGCCATCCTGTACGCTCTCCAGATACATGGCGATCACCTGTATATCCTTGTCTTCCGCCATAAACTCAAGATAATCGCTACTGTCCAGAACCGCCCCGTTTCCGAAACTCACCGCCTTATTGGTGCCGATTCCGAGGGAGCAGGTATATTCGGTAAGGCGCTGTGTGATGCCCCCGCTCTGGGAGATAATGCCGAGCGGGCCATCTATCCCGGGTATCGCGCCCCATGCAGTGACACGGGAGGAGGGACAATAGGATCCCATACAGTTGGGGCCTATGACCCTCAAACCCCTTTCCCTGGAAATAAAGATTATCTCTTCTTCGAGTCTTTTCCCTTCTGACGTTCCTGTTTCATTAAAACCGGAGGTAAGGATGTGAATGTGCGTCAGCCCGATACTAGCGCATTCTTCGAGGATGGACGGGACCAGCCTTGCACCCACAGCCACGATGGCCAGATCAGGCACCTCGGGGAGTGATGAAAGATCCGGGTAGGCCCTGAGCCCCTGGATCTCTTGGCCTTTCGGGTTGATTGGATAGAGGTTCCCGGAAAAGTTGCTCTCCAGAAGTTTTTTCAAAAAGCTCATCCCGCCAAACCGATATCCCCCCCTTGGAACACCAACAATGGCTATGCTACCGGGGTTGAAGAATGGCCCCAAGTCGCTCTTGTTCAAACCCATAAGCCAGCTCTCCGCCGTATCACCCCACAGGTAACCATCTATTTCTGTTCTGCCATGGCCCGCTCAAAATCGGCCATGACCGCCTTTCGAAGGTCTTTCGGGGTCTCCGGAGGCGGGGATGCATCCTCGCGGGGGTTCATGACGATGGCCTCCGATGGGCAGTGGGTCGCGCACACGCCGCACCCGATGCAGCGATTTTGGTCAACACCGGCCGCTCCCTCTTCTGCTATGGAAACTGCCTCCATCGGGCACATCTCAACGCACGTTTCACATTCCTCGCACTTCTCATCATCTACCAGTGGAAAGTAGCCGGAGCTGGCCCCCCAGATGGGCTTTCCAAGCTTGTTGAGCCTGTTTAGAGTCCCGCAGTGGCAGCTGCAGCAGTTGCACAAAAACTCCAGGTATTTGGACGTATTGGAACTCATATGGACCAGGCCCTTGTCTTCACACTCCTTCAGGATGTCAAAGGCCTCCTCCTTGGTTATTAGCCTGGCAATCCCCCTTTCCGAGGTGTAAAGCGCCCCGGGCCCAAAGCTCATGCAACGGTATTCGGGTGCATCGCAGGTTTCCTTTTCCAAGAGATAGGCCTCGTGGTGGCAATAGCAGTGCCCAACCGAAATAGCGTCGGCCGATTCAATGTAGTTCGAAAGTTGGTCAAAGGTAAACAC
>JAUUVE010000377.1 GCA_030589715.1 Desulfobacteraceae bacterium
TGAGGGCCTCTGTTGCTGCTTCGTCAAAATATGGGTCCGTCCAATAGATCCTGAGGGGTCTCTTTTCTGATCTGCCCCATTTCTTTGGAATGCCAAGCAGGTACCAGCCCTGGTTATGGTAGTCATAGGCGGGGGTATTCAGATCCCAGGTGAAAAGAACCTGGTCGTCTTCTCTGTAAACATACGGTCCATAATGCTTTTTCTTGTCAAATAGAATGTAAGGCTCGTACCACAGACCACCGCCGATCGCTTCCGGCAGTTTTTTGAAATTATTTATGAGGTACTTCTTTATCTCTTCGGTGATGTCCACCTTTGTTTTCTTGTAGATTGCAAAAAAGGCCTCCCCGGCTGCTGCAAGGTCATCGGAGTTTCTTTCCATGAGCAGCATGGTGGACTCAATTCTTTGTCCATTTTTTCCGATCAACGCCTTAATATGATTTTTGGTCTCAATCCGCAGGTTGTCTCCAATGACTCTTGCGTTATAGATCAATACGATACACCCCAAGAGCGAACACAACGTAATAATGCCGACCATAAGAAGCATATTCTGCTTTAGAGTTACATTCATATACACCTTAAAGATAATCTTATTGGGTTTAAGATCATTTTATCATCAAACAAGCCTCCGGAATTAGTCAACGCAAAATTGAGGAATTCCGAATTGAGGTATTGAGGTATTGAAGGTGTTTTTATTGATTTTTATTCCTAAATTTTTACCCCGTTAAATCCGTTCTTGCATTTATTTAACCAGGGCCTGAATCCCTAAATTCCTAAATTTAGAACGGTATTTTGAGAACAGGATCTGAAACTCTATAGTTAAACCTCTGTGGGTTCGAGCAAAAGCCCTATCGCCATCTCTCATGTTCCACGCTTTCAGGTCCCCGATTGGGTTTCAGAAGGTGGTGGGCCAGTTGGCCAGAAGGCGGCGGCTCATCCCCTTGTGCTTTCCCCGGGCCAGCTCGAGGCCACGAATAATTGTCTTTCTGGTATCCCTGGGGTCGATCACATCATCCAAATATGCCTGCCCGGCCGCCCTCCAGGGTGCGCTGGCCAGTCTCATCTCCTCAATGGCCTCTTGACGCGCCTTCTGTGGGTCTTCTGCCTGAATGATCTTGGCAGCATAGACCACGTTGGCCGCCACTTCCGGGGCCATGAAGCTGATGTCTGAGCTGGGCCACGCAAAAAGGAAGTCCGCCCCCATGTTCCAGCCGCACATGTTGGAATAGGCCATGCCGTATGACTTTCTGATGATGATCGAGATCTTGGGAACAGTGGAAAAGCCAAGGGCTTCGATAAAGTTGATGATCTTTCCGGGCATCCGTTTCTCTTCCGCCGGCTTGCCCACAAGGAATCCAGGGGTGTCATGAAGAAAAATGATGGGAATGTGAAAGGAGTCGCAAAGGCAGATAAAGCTGCAACATTTGTCACAGCCGTCGGGCCCCATGGCTCCGGCGAAATAGAACGGATTATTGGCGATAATGCCCACGCTGTAACCTTCTATCCGGGCAAGACATGTGATGACGCTCTTGTCAAAATCCGGCTTGATGGGGAATATCTCTCCGCGGTCCACAACTGTTTTTATGATCCGGTGCATGTCGTAGACACGACTTGACTGATCGGGAATGATTTCCAAAAGCGCCTCCTGCCCCAGGTCGGGGTCCCCTTCGTCGGGGACCACAGGTGGCGGTTCATCGGCATTGGAGGGTAGATAAGAGAGGAATTCCCTTACAATGCGAAGGCAATCCTCCTCATTTTCGGCCACACGGTCCACCTGACCTGTCACCTCGCTATGAAGCTTCCAACCCCCCAGTTCCTCATTGGAGACCTTTTCGCTCTTGGCGATTTCCAACACACGGGGTCCTGAGACGGCCATACAGGAGCCCTTCACCTGGATGACGAAGTCGGCGGCGGCAGCCGCCCAGGCCGGGTCACCAAAACACTCCCCCATAATGGTCGCCACCATGGGAACGCGACGTGTCCGGGTCCCGTAATTGGCACCGGGGGTCATGGAACTCAGGCCGTCGGAGCCCTGGATATCGGGGATCCTCGCCCCGCCGGCCTCTCCGAGGTTAATAATCGGATAGCCTTTCTCCAGGGCCAGTTGAAACAAGTGGCGGCTCTTTTTGGCCCCGTTCCTCCCACCGCTGCCGGCCAACACAGTGGCATCATTAGACCTTACAACCACCGTCCGGCCCTCTATCTTTCCAAAGCCGGCGATGATACCGTCCGCTGCGGTCTTTTCCTCCATCCCGGGTATATCTGAGTGAACCAGCATACCCATTTCAAAAAAACCTCCGGGATCCAGCAATTTCTCTACCCTCTCCCTGGCAGTGAGATGCCCCCGGTCGTGGTGCCGGCCTATCTTATCAGGGCCACCCATTTCCAGGGCCCTGCCCTTTCGGCGTTCCAATTCCTCGATAGCATCGTTTATGCCCATAAGCTATTCTCCCAAATAGTCGTAAACGTTCACATGGATCGGGGGTTGATGGCACTAGCGATAATTTAAACAGCCAACTTGGTTTAGTAGTAATTCGAATTGTTGAAGGAACAGAGCTCCCACCGGTCTGTCACATCTGCCAGGTTAGACGCTATGAAATCCGCGATTCCCCTGATGTTCTCTTCCGTAGCCGTGGCACCGGGGATAAAGGGCGTCCGTATCCAGAGTTCTCTGGGAACCACATGTGTCCTGATGTAATCGGAGACATAAAGCAGATTTTCCAGGATCGGCTCGTTTGTGCTGCCGGTGAAGACCTTATGCCTGTGCGGGTCGATCTCCTTGATATCGTAAAGCACCATTGTTGAATAGGGCAGGAGCATGTCGAGGGCCTCCTTTGAGCATAAGCCGCAGGTATCAAGCGCGGTATGTATGCCCCTCGCCCTCAGGCCCTTCAGGAATGCGCCGGCAAACCTGGCCTGCATGGTCGGCTCGCCACCGGACAGTGTAACGCGGCTTCTTCTTTTATCACTTTCGCAGTCATAATTCATGATTCCTCCCCGCCCTCTTTCTACATTAATTTATCCTTTGGCGAGTGTCCAA
>JAUUVE010000005.1 GCA_030589715.1 Desulfobacteraceae bacterium
CACCTGTTAAACGACCCAAAGCCTCTTTTAGAAGCGTTTTAAGTCCATCGGTCCTATAGGTATGATCGAAAAAGGTCTTGGGATCTTTATAGACATCTTCCGCAACACCCTTATGAACATCACTCAGGCTGGCCCGGAAGATCTCATCTTTGAGTTCCCCTTTAAGAACTTCATCTCTTGGCTGACAGCTATCGAATATTGTTTCCATTTGGCCTCTCATTAAGATTTTGCCCATGAAGGTTTTATATACCCTATCTTTGGCTATCACATCTCCAATGGTTTGTAAGCCCAATATAGACAATGGATAGAAATAGTTTAAAATAGGTTTGTTAATTTGCCTTCTTTCATATGAAAAATTAACTGCAACAATTTTGAAAACTTTGATAAAATTAACTAAAATTAGCTGCTCGGTCAAGGATATTTGCCTCTCTATCTGATAAGTTAGGAGGACATAATAGTGAGTCTGTTTGAAAGGTTATCATACACGTTTGACAGACAGGGTCAATCGATTGTGGATTTTAGAATGCGGAATGGGGATTTCAAAAAGAGCGTCTTCTATCCGATTTTGGATCTTGGCCCGCCCTGGCGCGACTTGATAGAAAAGTACATCTATCGGGGTGATGTTTCGGAAAAGAAGCCCGTAGAAATATGGCTATTCAAAACAGGTCTGGGCCAGGGATTGCGCCCCGGTGAAATGGTTTGTAATTTCACCCCGGTTGAATAGGTTTCACATTCAACAGGGCAGGCAGGGCAGGGATTGCGGATTGCGGAATTTAGAAGCACGGAAAATGAATTGAGTCCTATCAAACCCTGGTCTTATTGGTGACCGAAGAGACCTCAAAACACCCCTGGATGGCCCGGAGGAACGATCTCCAAAATGCGGGCCGTTTATGGAAAAGTATGCCACTGGAGATACCTTGGTTGCCAGAGTCCGATCTGGTAATTTTTTTAGGATTTCTGTGTACTTGGACTTATCTGATTGCGGGACACAAAAGAATAGGTTTGTCGCCCTATCCCCTTTCGACGGACTTGTTATCAGGAAGGTAAGAGGGAGGTCCAGTTGTGAATGCCCCTTAAAGACCCCTCCCCACAGCCTGCAGTCATAGAGGGGTCAATCACGAATCAGCTTCCGGCCTTGGTCTGGGATAGAGGCCACTTCGCTCCACAATTTCTGGCACCTTCTCCTCCCATTCAATCGCCATGATGTGAAAACCCTTGACACCCTCGCACTCCTTCAACCGCTGGATCGTCTCTACGCAGATGTTGATGCCTTCCTCGGCCTGCTTTTCCTTTGGAACACCGGACATCCTCTCTACCACCTCGTCCGGCACATCCATCCCTGGCACACGGTTTTTCATATATTTGGCCATTCCGGCGGTCTTGAAAGGTGTAACCCCCGCCAGGATATATACCTTTTCATGGAGCCCCCGGTCACGAACCAGTTTCATCCATAGTTCGAATTTATCCAGGTTATAGATGCACTGGGTCTGAATGAATTCTACCCCTGCCGCAATCTTTTTGGCCAGGCGCGGTACCCGTATTTCAAAGGGATCGGCAAAGGGATTGGCAGCAGCGCCTATAAACATCTGCGGGGGTCTTTTGATCTCGTCCCCCCCTAAGAACTTACCCTCGTCCCTCATGAGTTTTACGGTCTGAATCAATTGCATGGAATCCAGATCAAAGACATTCTGTCCCTGGGGACAATCACCAAATTGCTGATGGTCTCCTGAGAGGCAGAGTATATTATGGATATCAAAGGAGGCGGCACCCAAGATATCGCTCTGCAATGCAATCCGGTTCCTGTCCCTTGTAACCATCTGCAGGGTTGGCTCAACACCCATCAGTTTTAGGTGGATGCAGGAAGCCAGGCTGGAAAGGCGCGTCACCGAGGTCTGATTATCGGTAATATTTATGGCATCCACATAATCCCTGATCATCTCGGCCTTCTTGGTGATGGTCGCTGCATCGCTTCCCCTTGGAGGCCCGCACTCTGATGTCACTGCGAGATGTCCTGCCGCAAGGAACTTTTCCAGTTTGCTGGGCGTCTTTGTCTTCATAGCTGCACATCCTCCCTGATCACTTTTCTGGGTCCACCGGCCCGTTCAGTGGACCAGTCCTTAATGGGTGCGAGCTTCTCATAGTCCTCAAGGCGATCCAACTCCTTGAGACGGTCTATAATCAGTTGCCACCCGCAGACGAGATCCTTGTTGATCTCACAGTTTCCCTTTGTGGAGCCCCCGCACGGCCCATTGAGGAGTCGTTTCGCGCATCTGGAGACGGGGCAGATCCCCCCTGTCCTGGCCAGGATACACTGCCCGCAACCCTGGCAACGTTCAGTCCAGACCCCCCTCTCCTCTGTCACGCCCATAAAACAGGTGTCAACACCCGGCAATATGGGCATCTGCATGTATTTCTCGGCCAAAAACTGAACGCCCACACCACAGGCCAAAGATATCACCGCGTCGTATTGATCAATGGTGTTTCGTATCTCCTCAAGGTATTCATGGTCGCACTGCCGCTCCAGGGTGACCTCGTCAATCTTCACATCCTTTCCCTGATTCATAAAGTACATACGGAGGGCCGATGCAAGGACCGCCACCTCCCTTTTTCCCCCTGCCTCACACACGGTGACACACTCGTTGCATCCTGCTATGAGTATTTTTTTATACCCTTTGGTCTCTTCAATGATTTCTTCAATAGGCTTTTGCTTGGCCACAATCATCTGAAATACCCTCCTGTCGGTTGTGGATCGCGGAATGCGGAATGATCCTCCCAATCCCTAAATTCCTAAATTCCTAAATTACATCACGCTGCCTTCTTTTGCATGGCTATCTTAATCGGATTCGGCCCCATTTCTTTTATCTTTTCGGTCATCTCATTGGCAAATCGGACAAAGCGGGGGGCCTCGCTCGAGGAGAGATTATACATCTGCACCCTCTCACCCCCAATCCCTATGCTCTCTAAGATCTTTTGGGCCTGTTCAACCCTTTTTCGAGCCCTGAGATTCCCTTTTTCGTAGCGGCATTCCCTTTCAAGACAACCCAGCACATAGACGCCGTCGGCCCCCTTCTCAAAGGAGCTAAGAAGGTGGATTAAATCCACCTTGCCCGTACAAGGAATGCTGACAATCTTAATATTACTCGGATATTGTAGGCGCATGGAACCTGCCAGGTCCGCGGCTGTATATCCTCAGGCCTGACAACAGAATGCAATTATTATCGGTTCAAATTCTTTTATCATAGGACTCCTTCCAGTAGGGCATCTACCTTGCTCATGACCTGATCATCCTCATACCAGTTCAGTTCAATGACCTTTGCCGGGCACTCGGCCGCACAGATGCCGCAGCCGCGGCAGAGGGCTGGATCGATCTCGCTTACTCCATCCTGGTTTATACAAGGTACCCCGTAAGGACAGGAACGAACGCATATCAAACATGAGGCACATCTATCCTGGTCTACTGTGGCGGTTACAACTGAGAGCGTAATCTCTGTTTGGGAAAGAAATGTTGCAGCCCGGGAGGCCGCGGCCATGGCCTGTGAGATGGATTCAGTGATGAGTTTCGGGCTGTGTGCAGTCCCGCATACAAAGATCCCTTCACTGGCCATGTCAACCGGTCGCAGTTTGACGTGTGCCTCCATGAAATAACCATCCTGGTTCCGTGCCAGCTTTATGATAGAGGCAAGCTCCTCTGTATCCTCTGGCCGCATGCCGGCACTGAGGGCGAGGAGGTCGGCAGATATCTTGATCTCCCTTTGAAGAACATGATCCTTAAAGGTTACCTCAAGGCCTTCACCCGAGTTTTCCACCTGGGGTGGCTCGTCCGCCAGGTAGCGGAAAAAGAGGGCCCCTTGCCTCCTGGCCTCCCGATAATAATCCTCCAGGAGACCATATGTCCGGATGTCCCTGTAAAGGATGTACACATTGGCCTCGGGGTTGAGCTCTATTATATGAAGGGCGTTCTTGATGGCATTCTGGCAGCAGATCCGGGAGCAGTTGGGGTGTTCCTCATTTCTGGATCCCACGCACTGGATCATCACCACGTCGTTGAGATCAGAGGCCCCTTTCACCTCCAATCGTTTTCCCAATTCAATCTGGGTCACCACCCTATCGTCTTCGCCGTACAGGAACTCTTTGGGTCTGTATTCATTGGCCCCCGTTGCCAGGATAACAACGCCATGATCGATCTTTCTCTCATACATCTGTGGCCCGACCAATACCTCGGTAGTGAAATTTCCCTTAAACCCACCAAAGCCCACGATGAGTGACTCGGTCAGCACCTGGATCTTTTCGTGGCGATCAAGTCGATCTATCAATTCGATGAGGTGTTCCTGGATATTAGCCCCTTCAATAGTATGGCTGAGCTCTCTCGATAGACCTCCCAACTGGGCTTCCTTCTCCACAATTATCACCTCAAAGCCTTGATCAGCCAGACCGAGAGCAGCGCTCATGCCGGCCACACCGCCGCCCACCACAAGGGCACGCTTGTTGACGGAGATCTTTTTTGCCTTTAGTGGCTTTAGCAATGCCGCCCTTGCCACGGCCATCCTTACTAGATCCTTGGCCTTGTCGGTTGCCGCTGCCGGATCATTGCTATGGACCCAAGAATTCTGATTTCTGATGTTGGCCATCTCAAAGAGCTGTTTATTGAGACCGCACGCCTGGATGGTTTCCTGAAAAAGAGGCTCGTGGGTCATGGGAGAGCAGGCAGCCACCACTATCCTGTTAAGCCCCTGCTCGCTGATCACCTCTTTCATATTGTCCTGGGTATCCTGGGCACAGGTAAAAAGGTTCTGGTCTACATGAGCAACGAAAGGGAGAGAAGATGCATACTCGGCCACCGCAGGAACATCCACCACGCCCCCTATGTTGGTGCCGCAGTTGCATACAAACACCCCGATCTTAGGCTCTTCCCCAGTGACGTCCACCTCTTCGGGTATCTCCTTAGTCCTGGTTTCGGTTCCTCGTGCATCACTGAGGTCAACACTCGCCGCGCAGGATGCCGCACTTGCTTCAATAACGGATTGAGGGATATCCTTCGGGCCCTGGAAGGCCCCGCACACGTAAACGCCCTCCCTGGACGTGGTTATGGGATAAAAGGGATCAATAAGGCCAAATCCTTCCTCAGTGAGGTCTATATTCAGCTTCTTGGCCAGTTCCATTACCTCATCCGCAATCTCCATCCCCACCGAAAGGACCACCATATCAAAACGCTCTTCATGGATCTCTCCATTTTCGGAAGCGTATTTCAACAACAAATCATCACTGCCCTCAATAGGATCAATGGTGTGTACTCTGGAACGAATAAACCGCACCCCCTGCTTGTCCCGTGCGTTATTGTAATACACCTCAAAATCCTTGCCGTGGGTCCGCATATCCATAAAGAAGACAGCACAGTCTAAATCGCTTCCTGCGTGCTCCTTGGCAACGACGGCTTCCTTGACGGCATACATGCAGCAAACCGATGAACAGTAGCCATGATCACACCGGTTAACATCCCTTGAACCGATACACTGAAGCCACGCAATCTTTTTCGGTTCTTTTTTGTCAGAAAGGCGAACGAGATGACCCATGGTAGGGCCTGAGGCTGAGAGGATCCTCTCAAACTCCATTGAGGTTATTACATTGGGGAGTCTTGCATAATTATAGGTATCAAATTTTGAGGGATCAAAAGGACGAAAACCGGGTGCCAGTATGATGGAGCCAACATCCAGTTGCACGCTCTCTGGTTGCTGCCCATGCGTTTCCACAGTGACCGCCCCCGGCCCGCAGGCCTCCACACACTCAAAACACTCGCAGCAGTATGCGCAGTTCAGGCACCGATCGGCTTCGCCTTTGCCGGTCTCTTGGTCATAGCCCAGTTCCACTTCGTCAAAGCTACCCTTTCGTTTTTCCATAGGCAGCTCCGGCATCCTTGCCCTTGCCCTCAAAGGTTCATCTTCGGGAATCGGACGGTAAAGGGGATTTTCATTTGAAATAGGCTCCCGCCCTTCGGCCATCTCCCTGCCGTCTAAGTATCGAACAATGGACTCGGCGGCTTCCCTTCCTGCTGCAATAGCCCCGATAGCGACCCACGGACCGGTCTGGACATCCCCGCCTGCAAAGACCCCATCGTGATTAGTGGCATATGTAACGGGGTCCACCTCAATTGTTCCCCATCGAGAAAAATCGAGTCCAGCCACATCCTCGACAGCAGAAACATCGGGGCTTTGACCAATGGCCGGGATAAGCTGATCGATCTCTATCTCATATTCGCTTCCGGGGATGGGAATGGGCCGTCTCCTGCCGGATGAGTCAGGCTCCCCAAGCTCCATACGAATACACCTGAGCCCTACTACCTCTCCGTCCTGTGTCAAGACCTCCTGGGGCGCCGAAAGATAAGTAATCTTCGTGCCTTCTTTTTCGGCAGCCTGAATCTCCTCTTCCCAGGCAGGCATCTCGGCACGGGTGCGGCGGTAGACGATGTTAACCTCCTCAGCACCCAACCGGACCGCAGAACGAGCCACATCAATGGCCACATTGCCCCCGCCGATAACAGCGATCTTTTTGCCGACTGCAGCCTTTCCGGTAAGGTTCACCTCTCTAAGGAAGTCCACACCCTGCCGAACTCCCTTGACATTTTCGCCTGGAACGCCCAGTTCAATCCCCTTGTGGGCGCCCATGGCCAAATAAACCGCTTTGTAACCCTCATCAAAGAGGCTATCCACGGTCAAATCAGTGCCTAAGGCCGTGTCGGTCTTGATCTCGACTCCTAAGTTGGTAATAAGTTGGATCTCCTGATCCAGGACCTCTCGCGGCAGGCGATGTTCCGGGATACCCACCCGCAACATACCCCCGGGTTCAGAGAGTGCTTCAAAGATGGTTGATAAGATGCCTTTTCGAGCCAGATGATAGGCAGCCGAAAGACCCGCAGGGCCAGACCCGATAATGGCTACCCTTTCCTCCCTTTGAGGTTTACATTCTACTTCAACCTCTCGAGGATCAAATTGATCGGCTGCCAGACGCTTCAGATCCCTGATTGCCACCGGCTTATCAACCTCGCAGCGGCGGCATGCATTTTCGCACCCATGAGGACAGATTCTCCCGAGTACGCCGGGCAGGGGAAGATCTTCCATAATAATCTTCAGGGCCTCTTTATATTTACCTTGCCCAACCAGCTGTACATACCCCTGAACATTTAGTCCGGCCGGACAGGCCAGGCGGCATGGGGCCTTATCCGCCTTCTGGATGGCAAAAGCGCCAGGTATAGCCTGGGCATATTTCTTGTAAGTGGCCTTTCGATCGCTCAGTCCCTGATCGTATTCATTGGGCAAAGAGACTGGGCATACACTCTCGCAATCGGCGCACGCCGTGCACTTTGATTCGTCGATATAACGTGGGGTCTTACTGACGGTGACCTTGAAATTGCCTGGGGGGCCTTCTACCTGCTCCACCTCTGCACAGGTGATCAGCTCAATATTTAGATGCCGGCCGACCTCGACCAGTTTGGGTGAGATAATTCACATGGCACAGTCGTTGGTGGGAAATGTCTTGTCCAGTTCGGACATGATGCCACCAATGGCTGATGATTTCTCAACGAGATAGACATAATAGCCAGAGTTAGCGAGATCAAGGGCAGACTGCATGCCAGCGATGCCCCCGCCCACCACCAATACTGAACCAGATAACTGTTTGACCCTTTTGTCGGTCATTACAAATTCCCCTTCTGTCCTAAAGTTTTGCCGTGTCTAAAACCTGAGGAAGCCTATCTTCCCATCCCACAGTGGAGATCAAGACACCTCCGGTGGCACCTGTGTCTACGGTGGAACCCATACAAAACTCTGGGCACCCCCTCAATTCTACCCCCTTGCATTGTTGGCATTCTTGAGCAGCGCCTAGAAATCGGTCCCTTTGGGTGGTTCGAATTCTCCCAAAACAACAAACTCTCTGGAAGCGATCTTTTCTTTTGGCCGCATGACGTGGACCTCCGAGTTATTGGGGTAACCCATTGACAGCATTGGACATAACCATCACCGGGTCTTTAATTCGATTCCTTTCTCAATTGCTTGCTTCCGGCTTCCGGTGCCATAGCATCGATCCCTCAGCTCCGCAAGGTTCAACTACCTCAGCGAGAGGACTATTTAACGTTATTCACAAGTTTTGTCAACCCTGAACCCAAACCCCTATTTGCGGATTTGAACCCCTTACACTCCTTTAGAGGGACGGGCAATCCCCCAAACCCGAAAAAACCGGTTCGTTTTTTATAAATCGATGCCTGTGGGAAAATCCAACTCTGGTGTGGAGAAAAACAACAGTTGTGCAATGGCTTGAAATGACATTGAAAAATCGGTGATTCCCCCTACATACAAAAACACATTGGACCTTACTGTAGGCTATTTCAACATTTCTGCCACCGGACTTACGGACCTGCCTGATTGCCTCCCAGCATGCTCGATGGGATAAATATTCTATTATATCAACTAGATAGACCTTCGGGTAAAGGATTTCCATTCAATGGCACAACCCTTGCTATCCTTAAAGTAAGGGCAACCTCAAAAAAATCTTGGAAAAAGGAGCTAAAGAAATGACGGAAAAGAGAAGAAAAGACCGAAGAAGCCGTGTGGGCTACGGATCATCCTACCGGAAGGGCAGCGATGAGGATCTAGGTACTAAATCGGGGATCGGAGCGGTCTTGGGGGGTCAGGTTTGGGTGGTGAAACCGGACAAAGACGCCAAGGCAGCCAATGCCTGTATCTGGATGCAGGCGGGAGTGGTAGGGTTTAAGAACTGTAACAACTTTTACGATTGTACAAACTGCAAATACGATCTTGGGATGGAAAAAAAGACCGAGAAGGGGAAACAGATCAGCTGGCAGGATGTCATGAGAAAAAGGGACGGGTTGGAGAGGATTTGCCGGCACAGCCTGACCAATCGTATTGAGATAAGGGCGTGTGCCTATGATTACGAATGTTCAAAATGTGACTTTGACCAGTTTTTTGAAGAGGTCTGGACAGCAAAGGTCAGTAGTGTACCAAATGAAGTTCAAGAGGTCAAAGGCTTCAAAGTTCCAATGGGGTATTATTTCCACAACGGGCATACCTGGATACGGATCGAGAGCGGGGGCTATATTCGGGTAGGGATGGATGATTTTGTGCAGAAGTTGATCGGAGGAGCGGATGCCTATAATTTACCGCTAATGGGCAAGGAGCTTAACAGAGACAATATAGGTTGGGGCCTGAGAAGAAAAGAAAACAATGCCGACGTCCTTTCACCTGTCGACGGAGTAATTGTGGAAGTCAATTCAAAGTTGAGAGAAAAACCTGAACTCGCAAAGCATAAACCCTATGAAGAAGGCTGGCTCTTTATGGTTCACACACCCGATGTCAAGAGTGCCGCAAAGAAGCTCATGGATGATACGAACACCATGAACTGGATAAATGGAGAGGTGAATAACCTGGAGAACATGATCGAAGAGGTGGCCGGTCCACTGCCGACAGATGGTGGTTATCTGGCAGCAGATATATACGGAAGTCTTCCCAATTTGGGTTGGTCGAATCTGACCAGGACCTTTTTGAGGACCTGACATAAAAATATCCAGCTCCTTTGTGTCATAAAGGTAGCTAATCAGGGGAGATAAGATGGAACTCAGGCCTTCAGTTAGTAGATATGCAAAGGGACGAGACCCCTGCATATGGATGCAGGCAGGTGTTGTTAGGCGAAAGTTTTGTGAAGAGGATTACAACTGCCTGGCATGTCGCTTTGACAGGGTCATAGGGCATGTGGCCGAGGAGAACAATAGGCAAAGACAGTCAGGCAGACCCCCCAAAGGAAAGCGGGGGAAGATCCTCCCCTGGAAAGAGAATTTGAGAGCCTTACCTTCCTCCAAACGACCTTGCCTCCACCACATGAAGGGGCGTATTCCTTTCAAAGCATGTACCCAGGAATATCGCTGCGGTAGTTGCGAATTTGATCAATATTTCCATGACCAGTATTCTGTGTATGCAGTGGTTAGGCCGGTAGACTTCCTGGAAATCAAGGGTTTTAGGGTTCCGCAGGGATACTATTTCCACCGGGGACACAGCTGGGCAAAAATAGAGGAGCGTTCCTCTGTGAGGGTAGGAATAGATGAATTCGCCCTCCGGCTGCTAGGACCGTTTGATCGTATTGAGGCCCCCCTTGTCGGCAAAGAGGTGAAGCAGAACAGGCCAGATATCGCAGTATACAGGGGCGAGCACAGGGCAAAGCTCCTTTCACCTGTAAGTGGGGTGGTAACCTCCATAAATCCCAAACTGAGGACACAGGGAAGCCTGGCCAATGAAGCCCCTTTTTCCGAGGGCTGGCTCTTGAGGGTTCATTCGAGCAGACTGCGGGATGAACTGAAAAACCTTATGATCAACACGGAAACCGGAGAATTTATTGGTCGGGAGGTGGAACGTCTTGACCAGATTATTGAAGAGGTTGCTGGCCCTCTCCCTACAGACGGTGGATATTTAACCAATGACATTTATGGTAAAATGCCCCAGCTCGGATGGGACAGATTAACCAGAACTTTCCTCAACACCTAAACCCCTCCTAGTCTTTTGATCTCATCTTGCAGGAGGACCTTACAGTAACGGCACATCCGATCTGATTTCCTGTCCACATCCTTCACTGTGCGGCAGTAGTGCATAATGCAGGTTTGATCCTTACAGTGGCGAAGATTGAAGGCGTGACCCAATTCGTGAAAGGCCTCCTTGGCAACCCGGTTACAGTAGATTTCGGTTATCGGGGACAGGCCTTCCCTAAGCCGATATGTCGAAACGATACATGCCCTTCCACCCACCTGCGCCTCCCCATAAACATGGGTCAGGATAGGAATAAAGAGGTCCACTTCCACAATGCCAAGCGCCTTGATTGCGTGAGGTGGAGCCAGGCTGGCTAGCTTTTCTAAGATAAGAGTGGAATGGTATTGATTTCGATCCGGATCTAAGGCAAAGCTGAGATCCTTGGGGAGGGGTATTAATTCGGTCTGGTAGCTGAATGTTTGACAGATTTCCTGTCTGATCCGTTTGAGAAGTTCGGTTTCCAGAGCCCCCATAGGAAAAATCACAATCCTATGTTCAAATGGGACAATCACGACGCCTTTTGGATTTGATAACGTCTGATTTTGCTATAAAGGGTGGACCGATCGATATCCAAGATGTTTGCACTCTTGGCAATATTCCATTGATTGTCACTGAGTATTTTAGTGATGTGCTGTTTTTCAATCTCCTTCAGAGAATTGTCGGTAGGTAAAGAGAAATGTTCGGGACGAAAAATGGGTAAATCCGAAGGCAGAATGTTGCGGCCTTTGCTAACAACCACTGCCCTCTCAATTGCATTTTCCAGCTCTCTTACGTTTCCAGGCCACTCATAAAGCATCATCTCGTCCATGGCCTCCCGGCTGATCCCATCTACTGCTTTATTGGTCTCCTGAGAAAACCGATGAAGGAAGTGCTCAGCCATAAGTGGAATATCCTCTTTGCGCTCCCGAAGGGGAGGCATCTCAAAGGAAATCACATTCAAGCGGTAGTAAAGATCCTTTCTAAAGATCCCCTCTTTAATCGCCTCTCCCAGATTTCGATTGCTGGCGGCGATGACCCGGAAATCCGCCTCAATGGGTTGAGTACCCCCCACTCGGTAAAATACGCGGTCTTCAAGTATACGTAAGAGGTCTATCTGCATTCTCATGCTAATTTCCCCAATTTCATCCAGAAAAAGGGTGCCGCCATGGGCCAGTTCCAAACGTCCTTTTTTTGTTTCTTTTGCGTCTGTAAAGGCCCCTTTCTGATGCCCGAATAGTTCACTTTCCATGAGGTGTTCAGGAATGGCTCCACAATTGACAATCACAAATGGGCCCCCGCATCGGGGGCTGTTGGTGTGGATGGCCTTGGCTGCCAACCCCTTGCCTGTCCCGGTTTCGCCGGTGATCAGGACGGTGGAATCCATAGGCGCCACGTCCTGGATGAGGTCGAAGACATCTTGCATCGGTATGGACTGGCCGATCATACTTTCAAAGCGGGTCCGGTCCTTAAACTGTTCTCTCAAAAAGAGATTTTCCCGGGCCTGGTCCTGATGTTGGATGATCTTGTCGATCACAACCCCTAATTCCTCAGGATCAAAGGGTTTGAGAAGATAATCAAAGGCCCCGTTCTTCATGGCCTCAATGGCTGTGGAGATTGAACCGTATGCGGTGATCATGACCACGGCCACATCGGGATCGGTTTCCTTCACATAGCTCAGAACCTCCAGCCCACTCATTCCCTCCATCTTGATATCAACCAAAAGGATGTCAAAGCGGGTTGCCTTGAGCATCTCCAGCGCCTCTTCCCCGCTGGCCACCGTCTCCACATAGTACCCGTCCCTTTCAAGCCAGCCGGCCAAGGACTCTCTCATGATCAACTCATCATCGACAATAAGGATCTTGGTATCACCCATTGGCGTCTCCATGTTCCCTATGAGGATCCGGCGATGGCTCTAAAGGAAGCTTTACTAGAAAGGTCGTTCCCTCTCCTAACTTAGATTCCACCTGGATTGATCCGCCATGCTCTTGAATGATCCCGTATGCAACGGAAAGCCCAAGGCCCACCCCTTTCCCCTTTTTCTTGGTGGTGAAAAAGGGTTCGAAGAGTCTGGAAAGATCTTCCTCAGGTATACCTTTACCTGTATCTGCAAAGCTGGCAAGTATTTTGCCGGCTGTCGATAGGTGCTTGGTTTCTATGCTCAAGACACCGCCTCCATTTATCTCCATAGCCTCCACGGCGTTAGAGACAATATTCATGAAAACCTGCTGAAGCTGATCCTCCGATCCAATAAGGTCCGGGAGATCGGGTTCTAAATTCTTTTCAACCTTGACCCCGCTTATTTTGAAGAGGTTGGAATTCAAGAAGAGAATCTGTTCGATACGGTTGTTTAGATTTAGACGTTTCGGCTCCATTCTGGATTGCCGGGAGAAGGCGAGCAGGTTGGAGACAATTCGGCCGGTTCGTCTGGTTTCCGTTTCCATGAGGCTAAGATACTGGGTGAACTGGTCGATCTCATTCTGTTTAACCGGACCTTCTTGAATGATCCGCTTCATGAGCATGGTCAGGTTTAGTATCCCGGCAATGGGGTTGTTGATTTCATGGACAACCGAGGCAGAAAGCTTGCCGAGTGAAGCCATCTTGTCCTGATGGAGAAGTTTGTTATGGGTTTCTTTCAATTGTTTGGTTCGTTCTTCCACCATCTCCTCTAATCGGCGGGTAATTTCCTCCTGTTCCCTTCGACGTTCTGTGATATCGCGGCTGATATGGATAAATTTGGAGATCTTGCCATCCTTTTCCCATATCGGATAGATGTCGACCTCAAAATAGCGAGATTCGCCATTTGCCCCCGGTGCGGTCCTGACCTGCCGGCACTGCATTTTGTTTCGGATTACCTCGCTCAAAGGGCAGGCAAGGTCTTTCCCATTACATTCCTCGTCAGTTCTCTGATACACTTCATAGCATTTCCTCCCAATCACCTGTTCACGGGAATAACCCATCTTTGTTAGAAATGCATCATTCACCTCCGCAATCCCCCTGTCAGGCGTGATGACCAGAATGAAGTCCTGGATTCCATTCAGGATGGTCTCCATTTCCTTGGTCCTCTCCCTCAACTTGCGCTCTTCCAGACCGATTGCCTTCCAGAAGAATTCAAAGACGTGATATGCCAGGATGCGGATAGGGGGTGGCCTGGTATCGAGAATATCTTCCAGAACATTCTGTTCAGGGGTCAAAACAATTATGAGGTTGATATCATACCTGGGGTCATAAAGCGCATGGTAGTCTTTAACGGTTATCAGGCCTAATTGCGCAGCTAATAGCATTCCGGGGCTTTGAGGATCAGGATCGGCCACAGCCACAATGCGCCCGGTTACTTCCCCCTCTTTGGAATCCAGGGAGGTCTTATCAAGGATTTCCTTGCAATAGGTCTCCCCTCCCACAATGGCAATGTTCATGACTGAAGGCTTCTTATCCAAGATAAATAAAGTCCCTTTCTTTTATTTGGCTCATCATTCACTATCCGGACACGGCTTACATTCTTGGAATCATTCGTTTTACATGGTAACCGGCAGTAAGACTCTGAAAGTAGTACCTTTGTCCGGGATGCTTTCCACATCAATCGTACCATGATGGGCCTCCACCTCCCCCATTACAATGGCAAGGCCCAGCCCGGTCCCCAAGACCTGCCGCCTAAAACACCCTTGGGAGATCTCACACACAGGAAACCAAGAGTCTTTTATTGTCCATAAATCCAAGAAAAAATTCAAGAAAAAAAACCAAGAGCCACTCCCGCTATGACCTCCTCCTGCCCAAAGCAGACCAACCTTTCTTAACCGAGACCTTTCACGCAGATATCATTTTTTTCTTTTAAATCTGCTCTTATTCTGTTATATGACCGTTCACATAACACATTGTGGTACCTTGACGGCCTTAACCTTTACCCTTTGGATTCGCCTATGAACACTATTCGGATGTATGGCGGTCTCCGGTTCAAGATGGAACTGCCCGCCCCTGAAATGCCCATCGAAGAAGTCCCCCCGCCACGAAACATCATCCTTCCACTCTCTGACTGCCCCGGCATCTTTTGCAGACCCCTTGTTGAAAGGGGGGAGGTGATATTTAAAGGGGAAAAAGTCGCAGGGGATCCCAACAACCGAATGATCCCGGTCCATACATCAGTATCAGGAAAGGTAACAGAGATTAGCAGTTACCGCTATGCAGAGGGTGGAAATACCCTGAGCATATTTATAGAATCGGACGGTCAGGAGGCATGGAAGACAGCGCTTACCCCCCTCGAGGACCTTACGGAGGCAGACCCCATCGACCTGATGAGGAGCATCAGAGACGCAGGCGTAAAGATCATACCCTTTGAAACCCTCCCCGATGCTGAAAGGGCCGGAACCAGGGTCACGCCCGTAAGACATTTTGTCATTAACGGGATCGGCCATGGATTTGTGGGGTCAATTGCTCGACGGTTGTTGGTGGAGAGATCCTCCGACCTCCTTGAAGGAGTCCGGTTGATCAAGAGGATGTTTGAACCCGAAAAGGTCTATCTTGTCATTGGCCACAAGCATGAAGATGTGATCCAGGCATCCATGGAAAGCGGGCTTCAAGATGCAGTAGAGATTGTAAGGCTCCATGTCTATTACCCATTAGGACACCCCCACCTCCTCTTTAAAGAGCTCTTTGGCAAAGAGATCCCCACTCCACATGGAAAGGCCATTGACGAGGGGGTCGTATTTACCAACGTTGATACCGTAATCCACGCCATGGAGGCCGTCAAACTGGGTAAACCCTTGATCGAGAGGTATGTAACCGTCTCTGGTGAAGGGATAAAGACCCCCAAGAACCTCAAGGTCCTGATCGGAACCCCTCTAAGGGACCTTGTCGAGGCCTGTGGTGGTTTTAAGGGAAACCCTGGCCGCATTGTCCTGGGCAACCCCTTGGACGGTATGGCACAGTTCTCCCTGGACAGACCTGTCTTAAAGGATACCCGCTGGTTATGGGTTGAGCCTCAAGGACATGTGATCAAGGACAAGTATCGGGCCTGCATCAATTGTGGCGAATGTGTGGATGTGTGTCCCGTGAGGCTGATGCCCAATTTCTTGGGTAAATTTTGCGAGTTTTCAAGATTCGAGGAGGCCGCCTCTGAGTATGACCTATATACCTGCATCGATTGTGGTCTCTGTGCCTATGTCTGTCCCTCACGACGTCCGCTTGTCCAGTTTCTAAACTATGGAAAACAAGAGTTGACCCTTAAGGAAAAGGAGAATGCAAACGGATAAGTTCCGGTTCTACGTATCTTTTCCCCCTCATATCTTTGGCAAGAAGAGCATCGCCATTATTATGTACAACAGGCTCCTTGCCCTCTGCCCTGCCACTATTGCCGCACTCTACTATTTCCGGTTTGGTGCCTTGAAGCTGATTGTGGTCTCCGTAGCCACGGCCTTGATCTTTGAGGTCGGCATGCAAAAATTCCTCAAGAGAGATATCACCGTTAAAGATGGGAGCGCGGCCCTGACCGGGCTTCTCCTTGCCTTTCTGCTTCCGTCAACAACGCCGTGGTGGGTGGTCATGATCGGCTCGGCCTCAGCCATTATCTTGGGCAAGCAGATCTTCGGGGGATTGGGCAATAACCCCTTTAATGACACGCTGGTCGGTTGGTTGGTCCTCCGACTATCATGGCCTGACAGGATATCATACTGGATGGAACCCTTTGGTGGAGAAATCCCTGATCCGCCACTCTCCGTCTTCAAATTCGACGGGATGGAGGCCTTTCAGGATTACGGCTTTGGGTATCTTGATCTATTATTGGGTGACCAGGCTGGAGGAATTGGGACGATCTGCGTTATTGCACTCCTGGCAGGGGGAATCTACCTCCTCTTACACAGGATCATAAGGTGGCAGATCCCTGTGGGCCTTCTCGGAGCGGTACTGATCTTTAGTGGGATCCTCTGGCTCTATGACAGTAAGACCTATCTAAATCCGCTTTTTCACCTCCTGGCAGGGTCAACGATACTTGGGGCCTTTTTCATAGCGACTGATCCGGTCACCTCACCCGTAACCCGGTGGACAAAGCTTGCCTATGGTATTATTTGTGGCGCCCTTATCATGGTAATCAGGACATGGGGAAAGTACCCCGACGGGGTCGTCTTCGCGATCCTGCTTGCCAATGCCGGCGCCCCCCTCCTAAACAAAATAACGCCTAGGCCATATGGAAAGGAAAAGGGCTATGCGAGAGATGATTAAGATGATCGTCGTCTTGACTGCCATCTCCATAATATCAGGGGGGGCCCTGGCCTTTCTCGAGAGGACCACCAGAGAACCGATTGAATATCAAAAACTGAAATTTGTTAAGGGCCCAGCGGTCCTTGCCGTGCTCACCGGTTACGACAATGACCCCATCAAGGATTACAGAAAAGACGTGGTCCTCGAGGAAAGGGATGGTGTGGTTACTCGAAAATCGATCTTTCCCGGTAAGAAGGGGGGTAAATGCTTTGCCGTTGCCTTTGAAGTCACGGGCCAGGGGTATGGCGGCCCCATAGGGGTCATAATAGGGATCGATCTCAAGACCGGCCATTTGACCGGAAAGAGGGTCACAACCCATTCCGAGACCCCAGGTCTCGGTGCGCGGTCTGTTGAACCCGGGTTCTATGAACAGTTTGTGGGGCTTGCCCCTGCGGGGGTGGCCCTAATGGACAAAGGGGGCAAGATCAACGCCATCAGCGGAGCAACCACAACAACCAAGGGTGTCCTGGAAGCGGTGAGGAAGGGCATGGAGCTTTTTTCCAGAACCAGGGACAAGATAATAGGGGCATGCCAGAGCGGTTAGCCTCTTGGGATAAAATAAACAATACTGTGGAGTAAATATGTCATTGTGGAAGGACTTTAGTAAAGGCCTCTGGAAAGACATTGCCCCTTTTAGGATCGTCTTGGGGCTGTGCCCTACCCTGGCCGTGACCACGGCAGCGGACAATGGCCTGGCGATGGGGCTTGCCACAACCTTTGTACTCACCTGTTCCAATATCTTGGTATCCGCCTTGAGGAATATTATCCCCAGAAGGGTGAGGATCGCATCCTACGTCCTGATTATAGCAACATTTACGGTGATGGTTGAACTGGTCATGCAGGCCTACTTTTATCCCCTATACATGATACTGGGGATCTTTATCCCCCTTATTGTGGTAAATTGCATTATCTTAGGCAGGGCCGAGGCCTTTGCCTCGAAAAGACCTGTTCTCAATTCCATTGCAGATGGCGTCGGTATCGGCCTCGGTTTTTCCATGTCTCTGACCGTCTTAGGGGCCATCAGGGAGATCCTGGGGGCGGGGACCCTTTTCGGATACGCCATTTTCGGTCCTGATTTCTCCCCCATGACCTTTATGGTGAAGCCCCCGGGGGCCTTTGTGTGGCTGGGACTCCTCCTGGGAGTCATGAATATCATAAAAAGGGGAAGGGTTTAGACCACGAGGAGCTTGAGCCATGCATGAGGCCTGGACATTCTCTGATTATATTCTTCTGGTTATTGGTGCCATATTTGTAAACAACATCCTGCTTGCCCAGTTCTTAGGAAACTGCCCTTTCCTGGGCGTTTCAAGAAAGATGGAGACTGCAACAGGCATGGCCATGGCCGTGATCTTTGTCATGACCCTGGCGGGTATTATTACCTGGATTGTCCAGACCTATGTCCTGGTGCCCCTCAGGCTCGAATACCTCCAAACCATCTTCTTTATCCTTATAATCGCCGCTCTCGTACAGCTGGTTGAAATGTTCCTCCAGAAATCCTTTCCCGCCCTCTACCAGGCACTGGGTATATTCTTGCCCCTGATCACCACCAACTGCGCTGTCCTGGGGGTTGCTGTCATCAATATCCGTGAGGAACTCACCTTTCTCCAGACCGTGGTTTACTCCTTTGCCTCGGCTGTGGGGTACGGTTTTGCACTCATCCTCTTTACGGGGATCAGGGAGCAGCTGGAGGTCTCGGGGATCCCCGATTTTATGAAGGGAACGGCCATTGGCCTGGTTACGGCGGGACTGCTCTCTCTGGCCTTTTTTGGGTTTGCAGGAATGGTGGGATGATTGACTAGCAAGGAGCTTAACCCATGATATTGGCAGCCTTTATTCTCGGTGCCCTCGGTTTTACTGCTGCACTGGGCCTCAGCATCGCCTCGAGGGTCTTTTACGTCTATGTAGACCCCCGGGTAGAACTGGTGGAGGATTCCTTGGCCGGAGCAAACTGCGGTGCGTGCGGCCACCCCGGGTGCAGTGCTGCAGCTAATGCCGTGGGCGCGGGCAAGGCCCCTGCCAATGTCTGCGTGGTGGGGGGTCAAGAATCTGCGGAAAAGGTTGGAGAGGTCATGGGAATCCCCGTTGAATACCGCGAAGTGGAATTCGCTGAAGGGGGATGTCGGGGCGGTCGATTTTATGACCCAATGCTCTTTGAGTACTTGGGGGTCCAGGATTGCCGGGCCGCCTATATGATTGCAGAAGGGCCCAGCGGTTGTGAATATTCCTGCCTGGGATATGGAACATGTTACAGAAACTGCCCTTTTGACGCCATAACCATGAGTGAAACCAACCTCCCACAAATCGATTACAGCCGATGCACGGGTTGTGGCGTCTGCGAGGGTCTCTGTCCCAAGCATGCAATGCGGGTAGTCTCAGAGAGCGAAAAGGTCCTCCACTGGAATCAGCTTGATGCATGTGCAGCCCCCTGCCAGGCCACCTGCCCCACGCAGATCGAAATCCCGCGCTATTTGGGCTTCATTGCCGAAGGGCGTTATGAGGATGCATTGAGGGTCATAAAACAGCACAACCCCATGCCTTTGACCATCGGGCGCATCTGCCCTGCCCCCTGTGAGGATGTGTGCCGGAGAAATGATGTGGATGAGGCGGTCAACATAAACAACCTAAAGAGGTTTGTGGCTGACCTGGAATATAAAAAAGGGGAGCGATTGCCGGTTTTTGTCCATCCCGATACAGGCCATAAGGTTGCCATCATAGGCGGAGGACCTGCCGGTCTTACCTGCGCCTACTATTTGCGCAGACTGGGCCATGCCCCCACAATAATTGAGGCCCTGCCCAAACTGGGCGGTGCCCTCAGGTATGGAATTCCCGAATATCGCCTCCCCGAGAAGATCCTGGACTGGGAGATCGAAGGGATGGTATCTATAGGTATAGAAACGAGGGTCAATACTCGTCTTGGTCAAGAGGTTACCTATGAATCCCTTTTGACAGAAGGATTTGAGGCCTTCTTTATGGCCACTGGAACCCCCAGGGGTCTTTGGACGCGTATTGAAGGGGAGGACCTGGGAGGCGTCCAAACGGGC
>JAUUVE010000129.1 GCA_030589715.1 Desulfobacteraceae bacterium
ATGCCCTACACACTCGATCGTCAAAACAAAGCAGATGCACCATCTTTTCGCCAACTATACTTGCCCGTCTACAGGGCCATGCTCGGCATGCCCCCGTTGGAATCGCGAGGAGACAGGCCTTTGAAAAACTTCCAAGTTCAACCACCTTGCAAAAGATTTCCAATTGGCGCAGGTCAAAATCAATTGGAACAATTTTGGTAGCATGGGTCCTTTTTATAGGAATTTTGCAAATTGCGGATTTCGCGTATTGGGTTGTCGGCTATATGCTACACATTTCAGGTTGCATGTTAGTTATTCCAATAGCGGCTCCCGATTCACAGGTACGCAAACCATTGGCTTTCTATGACTTTGAAATTGGAAATCACATTTTCACGACCCGATACAATATCACCGTGGCCTGTCAGGACATAATCCAAATCTAGTTTCGCAATTTTCTTAATACTATCTTTGAGCTCCTGCCCATTGCCCCCGGGCAGATCAGTCCTCCCAATGCCTTGGTTAAAGACCACATCGCCCGCAAAGAGCACCTTGTTCTCGGTCCAGTATAGACAAATGGAGCCCGGTGAATGGCCAGGGGTATGGATGACCTGAAACCCCAAGTCTCCGATCTTAAGGTCTCCCTCCTGCAGCAGGACATCTGGCTCAAAATCTGAGATGCCCAGCGCCTCTCCGTAATGGGGAGCAACACTCCTTATGAAATCCATCTCGGCCTTGTGGATTGCGATCATGGTCGAGCCCCCCGTAAATACCCTGATGCCCTCCATGTGATCCGGATGAGCGTGGGTTATGATCACAATGTCGATATCTTGAGGCGAAAGGGAGAGCCTGGAAAGGCCGTCACTAACATGCTCAAAGAGATGGTAATGACCAGGGTCCACCAGGATCTTCTTCTTATCGTCAATGAGGTAGGTATTACAGTTGTTTGCAGTCGGATTATTCCACAGGAAACCATGGAGGCCTTCAAGTATTTTCATCAGAACTCCCCCTATATCGGTCTTTGTCCATAAAGGCTGGGATGAGGGATACTAAGGAGGTGTCTATTTGATGTCAAGGCCCAAAAGGCCAAAAGAAGTCCCGCGTCTTTGCCGGCAATTGACATCAGACAATAATAGAGTGATAGTAAAGTATATAGAGGTTCTGCCAGTAATGCCGCAAGCTACCCTGGTCGTGAGTAAAAAGAATGGACAAAGATAATCTGCCCATCATTGAGGGATCGGGCCCAATTTGTGCTGGGAAGATCGAGGTCCCCACAGAAAAGGAGAGGGAGGCCCTGGCAGCCATGAGATCCGTAAAAGAGCGCGTCAGGAAATTAAAGGGGTACTTGGCCGAACTTAAGGCCTCTGATCGAGATGAAGACAGAAGAAAAATTGGGGAGATAAGAGAAGAACTGTTACGTCTGAAGGAGGACTGGAATAGGTGGGAAGGGGAAAGACAACAGGCCGCCAAAGAGAGGATGATTCTATTGGGGCATGAGGACAGCTCCTAGTAATTTGCCGAGCCCTAAGGTCTCTCCGCCAGCAAAATATTTACGTCCATGGACCGGTTGTCTCTCAATATGTGCACGGTCACGGTCTGCCCTACCTTCATTTTCCCGACTATCCTGACCAAATCTTTCATATCGGAGGTCCCACGGTCGCCAATCGCGGTGATTATATCTCCACCGAGCAGGAGCCTCTGGCGTCCAATAATCACTTCCTTATGGCCACCCCGCAGTTTGGCCTGATGGGCGGGGCTGCCTCTTACCACCTCGACCACCAACACACCCTCCCGAACACCGAGGCCCAGGCCTTCTGAAAGCACCGGGGTGATAGAGATACCGGAGATACCAAGCCATGGTCGGGCCACCCTGCCCGAGGTAATCAATTGGGTCGCCACCCCTCTGGCCAGATTGATAGGTATGGCAAAGCCAATACCCTGGTATCCCCCGGAGAGGCTGTAGATGGCTGTATTGATACCTATTACCTCTCCACTTGAATTGAGAAGCGGTCCCCCCGAGTTCCCAGGATTTATGGCTGCGTCAGTCTGTATCAGATCATCAATCTGATTGCCATCCTGGGTCCGGATGCCTCTCTTGAGGGCGCTCACAATTCCTGTGGTAAGTGTATGGGAAAGACCAAAAGGGTTCCCAATGGCGATCGCCTTTTGTCCCACACGCACCTTGTCAGAGTCCGCCAATTGGGCCACCACATTCACATATGTGGAGGGGATCTTGATTACTGCCAGATCGGAAGTCGGGTCCCTCCCAATGAGGGTAGCGGAGATCTGCTTGCCATTGGCCATGGTAACCGTGATCTTCTGGGCCTTGGCCACCACATGATTATTGGTAAGGATATATCCTTCCCTGTCAATGATAAAGCCTGACCCCTGCCCCTGCCTCGGGATGATTTCCAGCCAGAAATTCATACCTAGGGTTGTCGTGGCGATGTTCACCACTGCCCGATGAACCCTTTCAAATACCTCCATATGGATCTTTTCTTCCGAGGAAACTACAATAGCTCCGAATTCAGCATTGCCCTTTGGGCGGTTAAAATCGAGGTATTCAGCCCTTGGCCTTGATTCAAAAAAGGAAGAAAGCTCCTCCCTATTGGACCAAAAAAGCAAGAAAAGTAGAATAAGGGCAAGCCAGATATATTTTCGTCTACTATTTGTCATCAAAGGTCTCATTGGGTTTGGCTGGTTTTCTCATAGGTTCTTCTAAACATAGGTATGGATGCGGAAAATTTCAAATCCTTTTTATAAACAGGGGCGACGAAAGGTCCCATCTCTTCCTCGCCCATATCCCCATTTCAAAACGAGACAAGCGGGCGCAACATGGTCGTGTGTCCGGCAGAATGCAGAAAATTGCGTGAGTTTCATCCTTGACAGCGGGTCACCATCTTTCTATATTGACCTGGCAAAAAGGCGTTTTGATGTGGGGCCGCAACGCCCTAAAAGCCTTGCTACTCAGAACGGGCCATCAGGTCTTGTTTGGCAAAGAATAATGATGGAAAGATCCAAATGAGATTCTAAGGAGACATTTATGCCGAGACGCGAAGACATAACCAAGGTGATGATAATCAGCTCTGGCCCTATAGTGATTGGTCAGGCATGTGAATTCGACTATTCAGGGACCCAGGCCTGCAAGGCATTGAGGAAGCTGGGTTATGAGATTGTTCTGGTCAATTCCAATCCTGCAACCATCATGACCGATCCTGGCATGGCTGATGTGACCTATATTGAGCCTTTGAATTTACAGACCATGGCCGAGATTGTGGAGAAGGAGCGTCCCGATGCCTTGCTTCCCAATCTTGGTGGTCAATCGGGTTTAAACCTCTCCTCTGAGCTTCACCGGACCGGTGTCCTGGAGAAATATGGTGTAAAGATAATCGGGGTCAAACCGGATGCCATTGAGCGGGGGGAGGATAGGATTGCCTTCAAAGACACCATGAACCGCCTCGGTATCGAGATGCCAAGGAGTAAGCCTGCCTTTAGTGTTGAGGAGGCCGAGAGGATTGCCGATGACTTGGGTTATCCTGTGGTGATCAGGCCTGCCTACACTATGGGGGGAACTGGAGGCGGCATGGTCTATAATGTGGAAGAGCTGAGGACCATTGCGAGCCGTGGTATTTCAGCCAGTCTTGTGGGCCAGATCCTGGTGGAGGAATCTGTCCTGGGGTGGGAGGAACTGGAGCTTGAGGTGGTGCGGGACAGCAAGAACCAGATGATAACGGTCTGTTTTATTGAGAATGTGGATGCCATGGGTGTCCACACTGGTGATTCCTTTTGTACGGCCCCGATGCTCACCATAGACCCTGCTCTCCAGGAACGGCTCCAGAAACACTCCTATGACATTGTGGCGGCCATTAAAGTCATTGGGGGGACCAACATCCAGTTTGCCCATGATCCCGAGACCGGCCGTGTGGTGGTAATTGAGATCAACCCCAGGACCTCGAGGTCTTCTGCCCTAGCCTCAAAGGCCACCGGTTTTCCCATTGCCCTTGTCTCTGCCATGCTGGCAGGGGGGATGACCCTTGACGAGATCCCATACTGGAGGGAGGGCACCCTCGATAAGTATACCCCCTGGGGGATTATGTGGTGGTAAAATTTGCCCGGTGGGCATTTGAGAAATTTGAGGGTGCGGAGGACAAGCTGGGCACCCAGATGCGGGCTGTGGGTGAGGCCATGAGTATAGGCAAGACCTATAAGGAGACCTTTCAAAAGGCCATACGATCTTTGGAGACAGGTCGCTATGGTCTTGGGTTTGCCAAGGATTTCCACCAAAGCCCCCTTGATGACCTCCTTGATCTCCTGGCCGAGCCATCCAGCGAGCGGCAGTTTATTATGTACGAGGCCCTGAGGAAGGGTGCAAGCGTCCAAGACTTATATGAAAAGACCTATATCAAGCCATGGTTTATCGAGCAGATGAAGGAGCTGGTGGATCTGGAGGAAGAGATAATCAAATACAAGGGCAAGGGAATCCCTGATGCCTTGCTGGAGCACGCCAAGAAGGATGGGTTTTCAGACCGCTACCTTTCAGGGCTCCTTGAAATCCCGGAGAAAGATATCAGGACACACCGCACCTCCCTGGGGGTTGTAGAGGGATGGCATCCTGTTCCCGTAAGCGGTGTTGAGGATGCGGCCTATTATTATTCCACCTATAATGCCCCCGACGAGGTTGGGTCCAGCGAAAGGCGGAAGATCATGGTACTGGGTGGTGGTCCCAATCGCATAGGTCAGGGGATCGAGTTCGATTACTGCTGTGTCCATGCCGCCTTTGCCATTCGGGATGAGGGTCTTGAATCGATCATGGTCAACTGTAATCCCGAGACCGTATCCACAGACTATGATACCTCTGACAAGCTCTACTTTGAACCACTTACTTTGGAAGATGTCTTGAGTATCTATGAGAAGGAGAAGCCAGAGGGGGTGATTGTACAGTTTGGTGGCCAGACCCCCCTTAACCTAGCCAATGAGCTTGCACAGGCGGGTGTCAAGATTATCGGGACATCGCCTGACACCATTGACCTTGCTGAAGACAGGGACCGGTTCCGCCAGAAGATGCGCAAGCTGGGTATCCCCCAGCCTGAATCGGGCATGGCCAGCACCCTTGATGAGGCCCTTGAGGTGGCAGAGAGGATAGGCTATCCCCTGATGGTGAGACCTTCATATGTCCTTGGGGGGCGTGCAATGGAGGTGATCCATGATGAGGAGATGCTGCAGCACTACGTGGCTGCTGCCGTGGATGTGTCCCCTGAGAGGCCGATCCTGATAGATAGGTTCCTCCAGAATGCCATTGAGGCAGAGGCCGATGCCATTGCCGATGGCACCGATGCCTTTGTGCCTGCTGTGATGGAGCATATCGAGCTTGCCGGTGTTCATTCTGGGGATTCAGCATGTGTGATTCCCCCCATCAGCATACCTGCCAAACACCTGGATACCATCTATGAGTATACCAGGAAGATTGCCGTTGAGCTCAATGTGGTGGGGCTGATGAACATTCAATACGCCATTCAGGATGACACGGTCTATATCCTCGAGGCCAATCCCCGGGCATCCCGCACAGTGCCTTTGGTCTCAAAGGTCTGTAACATTTCCATGGCGCGTCTCGCCACGCAGGTAATGCTTGGCAAAAAGCTGAGTGATCTTGACATCAGGCCCGGATCAATTCCCCACTTTGGGGTAAAGGAGGCGGTATTTCCATTTAATATGTTCCCTGAGGTAGATCCTCTCTTGGGTCCGGAGATGCGCTCTACGGGGGAGGTATTGGGTCTGGCAGACTCCTTTGGCCTGGCCTTTTATAAGGCCCAGGAGGCGACCCAACAGGTACTTCCATCCGAGGGCACTGCCCTGATCACCGTATCTGAGAAGGACAAGATGGGTGTTCTGGAGGTGGCAAGGCAATTTGATAAGCTTGGGTTCAAGATCAAGGCCACCAATGGCACCCACAGGTTTCTGGCCGAGCAGGGGATAGATTCAGAGCAGATATTGAAGATGCATGAGGGTAGGCCAAACATAGTAGATGGGATCAAAAATAACGAGATACAGCTGGTCATCAATACCCCCAGCGGCAAGCTCAGCAAACATGATGACTCTTACATCCGCAAGGCAGCTATCAAATATAAGATACCTTACATAACTACCCTGGCAGCAGCCCTTGCAGCCTCGAGGGGGATTGCAGCAAACCGATCTGGGCACGGCAGCGTCAAGTCTCTGCAGGACTACCATAAGGATATCAAATAATGAGGAGTATTCGTTATCCGGTGTCGATTGGATCTCTAAGGCTGCGAACTATTATCCCTTGAGGCGTATAAAGGCAGTCCATGCAATTTGAGATCGCTATTGAAGGGCCGCTTTCTGCCATCTTAGCACTCTA
>JAUUVE010000281.1 GCA_030589715.1 Desulfobacteraceae bacterium
GTAAGCCATCTGGACCTGCCAAAAAAATTTGGTTACCGTCCCCCGGATAAGGCCCTAAAAGAGATGGTGCAACCTGCCCTTGACCGTATCGCCAGGGCCGGTATGGGGATTGAATTGAATACATCGGGCCTGAGGAAACCGGTGGGTGAGATATATCCTTCCCCCCTTATTCTCTCCATGGCGCGCGAAAGAGGGATTCCGATCTGTTTTGGCTCGGATGCACACACGCCAGAGGATGTGGGTGCCGGATTTGACCTGGCGCTTGGGTTGGCGCGTGAAGCAGGCTATAAGAGTTACTTCAAGATGAACCGGCGATCCATGGAATCCACACCCCTTCCCAAGACAGGAGGCCAAAAATCTCCTCCAAGAAGACCATATTCTTGAGATCGTAACAGCTCAACTTGTAGAGACCGGGCATTCTTGGGGTGAGGTGGGGGTCGATTGCGGCCCAGCCACCTCTTTTCGATCTTTTTCCACTCCTCTCTGGAGACCGTATGAACCCCCCTATTCAGAATACCCAGGAGGATGGAGTTCCCTTTTTGCACTGGCAAGGTCATCTTGCCCTCATCAACAGGTCCTCCTGTCTTTCTTATATTCTTGCCCAATTTGTACTTGCCGGCAAAATACCCCACTACCAGTTCATCCATGATAATGGCATCGGTCTCCCCTTCAGCCAGGCTAAGGATGGCCTCCAAATAGGTGGTAAAGGACAAGGGGTTTAGGCCGGCCTCACGGGCGATGGACTGCCCGGAATCCCCCTCCACCGCTCCTACCTTAAGCCCTTTTAGATCCTTTAGGTCTTTCAGATGGGAATATCTGGCCTTTACGTAGATATTAGTCCTTATGGTCGTGAAAGGCCTTGAGAAATCGAAAAACCGCCTGCGCTCAGCCAAGGGAAAAATCCCAGCCAAGGAATCATACTGACCGTTTTTCAAACCCTCCAACTGGTTGTTGAAAAGGCTGGGGTGGAATTCTACTCGAAAACCAAGTTTTGAGCTTAAGAGTCGCCAATAATCAATAGACATACCCTGGGGCTTCCCTGATTTGTCCACAAACCCGAAAGGTGGATAATCATTGAACACGCCTATCCGGAGGGTCCCGCGTTCTTCGAGCCAGGCCCGCTGCTTTTTACTGAGCGGATCCTCGGCGCCAGCCTCGGACAACAGGAACAGGGAAACAAGACACACAAGACCCCTCATTAGGGACTTTTTCATGCTTCCTCCTTTACGGTTTAGATTCTGGATCTTTGTTGTTGCGGATGACTGCTGCAAATCGTCCTTATATAGGCACCATCACCGATGGGCCGTCACACACCTCATGTCCCGCCGTAGCCAATCTTTACCTTTTCCCCTTCTACGATGACCGGCACCTTCCGTACCCCGTTGGAGAGATTGAGCATCTCCCGGAGCCTATCCTTATCCTCAAGGACATCCACGTAGGTAGCGCCCTCGTAGGCCGACCTGGCCTTTTCAGTGTAAGGTCAACCTGCCCTTCCGTAAATAATGATTTTTTCTTCCATACCTCATCCTCCCTGAATTAGTCTCTCAATGGAAAATTTTCGGTTCCCTGCTCATGATTTCATCCGGTTACAAAAACTCCTGAGCTTTAACCTACGGGCTATCCTCCGGAAATCATCGGTATCAAGAACACCTCTGCATCATCGGGGATCACGGTCTTGTCGAAATCCGGTCTGGATACATATCTGTCGTTGACCCGAACAACGGCGTAGGAATTTGAGTCCTCCATTTCCCCGAGAAGATCCGCAATCGTCATTCCCTCCCTCCAGGGAAATTGTTTTCCAGAGACACTTATCACTCTGTTACCCCGTTGGCCTTGAGAAGATCCACGACTTCCGGAAAGTCGATGCCGAGGCGTTTTACGGTTTTCAACGTCGGGACACCGTCCTGGGTCCAGCCTCTGCGCTCATAAACCGCATCCTTGAGCTTTTCGTATTCCCCTTCCCGCATCTTACGCAGGACCGCCACCTTCTCCGCCGAGTCCTTACCCTCGATTTCAACTCCGTATTTTTCTGTCAGTTGTTTGTCATAACGTTCCTGCCGGGACTCGTATTCTTCCACGGTCACCGGGCCCATTGCACGGTAGGGAATATCGTCATGCTCCCGCCGCCCAAATCCCATGCGGAGGCTGAAAACACGTTGGAAGTTATACACCGCCTCGCTCATGGTGATCAGATCATCCGGTCCCTTCTTCCTCCCTGTTACTGCACTGAAGTACTCGGAGTACCATTGCACGTGTTTCATGACCTTTGCGGGTTCCTGGGTATCCTTGTTGTCTTCGGGAACGATATCGTTCCAGGGCAGCTTGCACAGTCCGCACAGGCCAAACCAGGTCCGGAACATGGGAAACCAGTGGAGCGCCTCTGCCTTCTGCTCGAAGGTCGGTAGATAGTTGTGTACCATGTCCATAAAGATCAGCCACGCCTCATCGTGCTGCGGGCCCTTGAGCGCCAGCCCGTACCCCCCCTGCTGGGCGAGCGACTCCTTGGTCACGTATTCGGAAAACTCAAGCCCCTTGGCCTCCATGCCGATGTCGTTCATCACCCCTGGATTCGCGCCGTATTCTTTGGCAAATATCTGCTTCATGCGCCGTATGCCCTGGCCCACGATCCTGCCAAAGCCCTCGGCCCGTGCCATCTGGTGCACCAGTTCCAGTGCAACAGACCGGTTGCCAAAATGAAGGTTTAGACCGCCCGTATGGGATTCATTGATTAACCCCATTTCAAAACACTCCATGGCAAACGCCATGGCGGTGCCTACTGATATGGTATCCAGACCATAGGCGTCACAGTAGAAATTTAGCTCCAGAACCGTAAACGGGTCAAATATCCCGATATTCGAACCGCAACCGGCTATGGTTTCATATTCGGGGCCGTCAACAAAAACTTTCTGCCCCGCGTATGGTCCGGTAAAGGGGACAAAGTCCCTGACACCGTGCGAGCAAGCCACCGCACAGCCCATCCAGCAACCGTCAAAACCCTTGTCAAAAATGTGCCCATATACATCCATGCCCAGGTTGTTGGCCGCCGGGTGCTGACCGTAACGGAAGTTGTGTGTGGGGAGCAGGTCAAAATCGTTCATGATGGTGACTATGTGGGTGGTTCCGATCCGCGACATCTCGTTCTGCTTTGGATCCAGTTCTACAATCTCTCTCGAATGCAGTTTTGCGATCTTTTGCAAGGTCTTCTTGTCGGCCGGGTTGTTTGTATCAAGTGAGATCGACCCCCAGCGCGCCACAATAGCCTTGATCCCCTTGTGGGCAAAAACCGTCCCGATTCCGCCCCGGCCTGCCTGCTTATACCTTACCCTCTTGCGCTTGGTATCATACCAGCTGAAGTTGAGGCAGCCGATCAACGTGTTCTTGGCCCCGGGGCCGGCTGAAACCACCGAAATCTGACGAGGACGGGCCTTACAGAAATGCTCAGTCATGATGGCTGACAGCGCATAAGCATCGTCCGGAAGTCCGGTCGTTTCAAGAATTCGGACCTTCTCATCAATACCGTCCACAAAAATCACCACATCTCTTGAACTCTTGCCCTGAACTTCCAGGGCGTCAAACCCGGAAAACTTCAAGTACGGGCCAAAATACCCCCCCACGTTCGAATCCATGACCGACCCGGTGGTAGGGGAGAGGGCTGTGACAATGCTCTTTCCCGACCCCGGGTAGGAAGGCGTTCCACACATGGGACCCGAGGCAATACAAATTGCGTTCTCCGGATCATCCCAGCGCGTTTTGTCCGTAACCGCATTCCACAATAACCACAGATCAAACCCCCTGCCGCCGACAAACACATCCTTCATTTCGTAGGTCACCGGGCTTATCAAGATCTCCGGATCGGATATGTTTACGTACAAAGTCTGGTTCGCGTATCCCTTTTCAATGGCAGGTCTCTGATAATTCAGCGTCTTGA
>JAUUVE010000270.1 GCA_030589715.1 Desulfobacteraceae bacterium
CATCAATCTTTTCCACCTTTGGTCCCCGGCAAAGGGCATAAAGTGTCCGCTCTATTCCTATACCCCCGCCAAAGGTATCCGGAAAGGTTGATCTTCCCTTATCATCTTTCATGCTCGCTGCTAACAAAAATGGTCCATATCCACCGAGTTGATTGATGTTTTCAATATTTCCCTCTCTGATTCGCATAAAATTAAACTCGGTTTTTATGTATTAGTTTCGCTTGATAAAAAAAGATGCCCTTGTTATACTCACAACTCGTGTTGTAAGGCGTATCCGTTGCACCAATCTTTTACCCCTTCACCTATGACTGATGATGCGGGAGATCCCCTAATGCCCACAGAAAACGCTCTGTTATTAAAAGTAGAGGGACTTGGCAAACATTTCGGTGGAGTTCGTGCCCTCGAAGAATACAATCTTACTCTACGGGACGGTGAGTTGATGGGTCTGATCGGACCCAACGGAGCGGGCAAAACCACAGTTTTCAACCTTATTACTGGTGTTATTAGGCCTACAAAGGGACACGTCTTTTTCAGGGGTAAGGATATAACTCATTCGAGACCTGATCAAAACGCGGCCTTAGGGATGGCGCGCACATTTCAAAATATCCGTCTTTTCAAACAATTGTCTGTTATTGATAACGTCAAGGTAGGTGTTCACATGCACCATGGTACGGGGCTGTGGGCGACGGCCCTGAACCTTCCCAATTTGAGGCGCTCCGAGCAAGCCATAGAAGAGCGCGCCCTGGAGATCTTGAGCGCCTTTGGCCTTATGGACTATAAGGAAGAACTTGCAGAAAACCTCCCTTATGGCGATCAGCGAAAGGTGGAATTAGGCAGAGCCCTTGCTACAGCACCCAGATTACTTCTACTTGATGAACCTGCTGCAGGGATGAACCCTCAAGAAACAGGAGAGATAATACGGCTTATATCCAGAATCCATCAGGAGTATGATCTCACCATTCTTCTTGTAGAACACAATATGAAGGTGATTATGGGGGCCTGTGAGAGTATCCAGGTGATCGATCGCGGTGAAGTCCTCTGTCTTGGGACACCGGAGGAGATTCAGCATGATCCTCGAGTCATAGAAGCCTATCTGGGTAAGCCCAAGGGAGAAGGACATGCTTGAGGTTCGAGATAGTCACGCGTATATCGGGCAGACCTATGTTCTTAAAGGCGTGAGTTTGGAAGTGAGACACAGGGAGATTGTGGCTCTGATCGGAGCAAACGGGGCAGGAAAGACCACAACACTTTCCACCATCTCCGGGCTCACTCGATCCCGCCGAGGCAAAATTCTATTCCGACCGGACCCGGATGCAACCCAACGGGATATTACCAGGGTGCCAGCAGAAGAGATTGTAAGCATGGGGATCTCCCACTGCCCTGAGGGTCGCCAGGTCTTCTCTGACCTCAATGTGTGGGAGAATCTACTGATCGGTGCCTATCTGCGGAAGGACAAACAGGCGATACAATCGGATCTTCAATGGGTCTGCGAACTTTTCCCTATCCTGGGGGACAGGAGGCGACAGTCGGCAGGTAGTCTTTCGGGAGGGGAACAGATGATGCTTGTCATTGGACGGGCCCTGATGAGCCGGCCCCGGCTGCTTCTCCTTGACGAGCCTTCCTTAGGTCTTGCGCCTATCCTGGTGGAGGTCATATTCGAAATGCTTGAGCAGATTAACGCCCAGGGCACTACGATCCTTCTGGTGGAGCAAAACGCCCGCATGGCCCTGGAATTGGCTCAAAGGGCTTATGTTATGGAAACAGGCCGCGTTACACTTTCCGGGACTGGTAGAGAGTTGGCAGAAAACGAAGAGGTCCGCAAGGCATACTTGGGGGCAACTTGATGGTGGGGTATATTGCACAGCAATTGGTGAATGGCTTAATTTTGGGAAGCATGTATGCCCTTGTGGCCATCGGTTTTACCATGATCTATGGGATTATACGACTGATCAATTTCGCCCATGGGGACATCGTCATGATAGGCGCGTTTGTGACTCTGGGTCTGGTCATAAGTGGTCAAATCCCTTTTCCGGTAATTATCATATTGGTTATCTTAGCGGGAGCACTTATGGGGATAATCATTGAGCGTGCGGCCTTCAGGCCCATGAGAGGCGCACCTCAGGTTACTGGTTTTATTACTTCATTAGCTGTTTCCATCCTTTTGCAGAATCTCGGGATTTTGTTGTTGACTGCCCAGCCGCGGAACTTTTTTTGCCCCGATTATCTTCAGACTGTCTTTAATCTGGGATCTGTTTCTCTCCGTACCATCGATTTGGCCATTGTGGTCATTGCTGTGGTTCTGATGGTCTTTCTGGTTTTACTGGTTCGATTCACACGATTAGGGATGGCTATGAGGGCAACGGCAGAAAACCTGAAGGTAGCCCTCCTTATGGGCATCAATATCAACCGAATTATTATGTTAGCTTTTGCCATAGGCAGTGGCCTTGCTGGTGTGGCGGGTATGATGTGGGGAGCAAGATATGGGCAGATCGACCCATTGCTGGGTTTTGTGCCGGGACTTAAGGCCTTTGTGGCTGCTGTCATTGGAGGGGTAGGGTCTATACCAGGTGCCATGCTTGGAGGCTATCTCCTTGGGTTCGCTGAAGTTCTTTTTGTGGGTCTTTTGCCACCCATTTATTCCTCTTATCGCGATGCATTTGTGTTCATAATCCTGATCTTGATCCTTCTCGTTTTACCTACAGGGCTTTTGGGTCGGAAGATGGAGGAGGGAGTATGATGGGATGGAATCGGCTGAAATGGTTCTTCCCCATGCTGATTTTGGCTGGGGCGATTCTGGTTTTTATTTTGCGCAGCTCCGTGAATGACTACATCCTCTCCATCATATGCTTCGCGGGTATTAATATCATCCTTGCGGTTAGCCTAAACCTGACCAATGGCTTTACTGGTCTTTTCTCCTTGGGGCACCCCGCATTTATGGCCGTGGGAGGATATGTGGCCGCCATCCTGACCTTCCCTGTAACTCGAAAGGCTATGCTATTACCTGCACTTCCATCTTGGCTGGCTGCACAGCAATGGTCGCTCCTGCCCGCCCTGATTTTGGGTGGCCTCTGTGCCACCCTTGCTGCCTTCCTCATTGGGTTTCCGGTCTTAAGACTTAAAGGGCATTACCTGGCCGTTGCCACATTGGGCTTCCTGATTATACTTCAGGTTCTCATAACAAACCTGGAGAGTTTTACGCGTGGTCCATTGGGGCTCAACGGCCTACCCCTATTGACTAATTTATGGTGGGTCTATCTATGGGTCGTCATAACAATATATGTCTGTTGGAAGGTAAAGCATTCTTCGTTGGGCCGCAGCATGCTAGCAATCCGGGAGAACGAAATGGCAGCAGAATGCTTGGGGATCCCTCTCTCTAGAACACGCATAATGGCCTTTGCTTTGGGGGCTTTCTTCGCTGGCGTGGCAGGCTGTTTATGGGCACATTTGGTGACGGCAATCACCCCTACGTCCTTCTCCGTGATCATGGCCTTTCACCTTGTGGTCATGGTTGTTGTAGGAGGCTCTGGTAGTATCACGGGGGCCACTATTGCTGCGTTAATGCTGACTTCTGTGGTAGAGATCTTGAGTCCGCTCGAGGAAAACCTCGGGGCCTATGGGATCAGCGAGATCATCATATCTATAGGGCTTTTGCTCATTTTGATCTATCGTCCCCGGGGCCTATTTGGCACTCAAGAACCTGCCTTTCTGGTGAAACAGAGACAGAGGGTCTCTGGTGAGGTGGGACGTTCCTTGTCATATCAAAACGGGAAAGGAGGTACATCATGAAACCAATTTTTCACTATTAGCTCAGGGTTTGTTCGGCAGTCAGGAACCTGCCTTTCTGGTCAAAGAGAGGCAGAGGGTCTATCCGGACCCATAATTTTAACAACTCAAAAGGGAAGAAGGAGGTAGAACATGAAACGTGGTCTTTTTGGAATTTTTACAATATTGGCTATAGTAGGATGCTTTGCTATTGCATCATTGGCAGCGGAGCCCATTAAACTTGGAGCTCTATATAATTTAACGGGTGGTATGTCTTCTATAGATGCCCCGGCCTTGAACGGTGCGAAGCTCAAGGCCAAACTTATCAACGAAGCTGGTGGACTGCTTGGTGGCCGAATGTTGGAGGTCATTGGGATTA
>JAUUVE010000149.1 GCA_030589715.1 Desulfobacteraceae bacterium
CAGGTGTGTAGATCTCGTATAACGCCCAATCAAAAAAAAAAAAAAAGACCTTTGCGGCGTTACCATCCACGGTGGGGGTGCCCACCAGGATCGGCCCCGGGGATTCACTCATTATCCGCCGCGTTGTCTCAACTCCATCCATTTCGGGCATAATCACGTCCATCAAGATCAGATCGGGCTTGTCGGCAGCACATTTTCGTACTGCCTCAGCACCATTGTGGGCCACCCAGCATACTTCGTGGCCGGGAGCACTGAGTACAATTTCGCGCAGGCCCTTTACGGCTGACTTAAGGTCATTGACAATGGCGATCCTCACAATCAGGCCTCTCCAATGAGATCAACAACTGCGTTAATAAAAGAGTCATCCTGGAAACTGCTCTTGGTCAGATAGTAATTGGCACCAGCTTGAAGACCCCCCAGTCGGTCTTCTTCTCTATCTTTATAAGATATGATTATAACGGGCAGCGATTTGAGGGTAGAATGGTTTTTGATGTTAGTTATAAGTTCTATGCCATTCATCCTGGGCATGTCCACGTCGGAGACAACCAGGTCAAAGTCACTAGTACGTACGGCATTCCAACCATCCAGCCCGTCAACGGCTATTTCGACCCGGTAGCCTTTGTTCTCCAGCAGTTTTCGTTCCATTTCGCGTACAGTGATGGAATCGTCCACCACCAAGACGGATTTTTGTTCTTTTGCCTCAATCCTGCCGGTCGGAATGCTTACCTTCCGCAGCCGTCTCCCGGTGAGCAAGTTATCAATGGAGCGTACCAGATCCTCTACATCAAAGATCAACACGGGAGAACCATCCAGCATTACCGCCAGCGCACTAATATCAGGGACCTTTCCTAGCCGGGGGTCTAAGGGCCGTACCACCAGGTCATATTCGCCTAAGAATTTATCAACCAACAGGCCGTAGGAGTTTAGTCTGTCGCTGACCACCACCACATGGAATTGATTTTCTTGGTGCTCAGGCTCTTTGGTACCAAGCACGTCGTGTACATTTACCAGGGAGATGTTGTCATTATCAAACTGGAAATACTGGCGGTCTTCCACCGTCTGGATATCGTCATGGGAAAGCACCAGGCACCGGTCGATGCGGGCCAAGGGAAATGCGTAAGGCTCTCCGGCTATCTCCACCAGGAATGTGCGGACCACCGAGAGTGTCAGCGGCAATTCCAGGTGAAAGCTCAGGCCCTCACCGGGCTTAGACACGGCACGCACAACGCCTCCCACCTCATGGACCACATTGTGGACCACATCCAGACCCACTCCACGTCCCGATATTTCCGTAACGTTATCCGCAGTGGAAAAGCCTGGCAGAAACAGGAAGTCCATCAGCTCGTGTTCGGTCAACTTGTCTACCATATCGGCGGTGGCGATCTCCTTGCGCAATATTTTTTGCCGCAGCTGATCCAAATCGATTCCGCGTCCGTCGTCAGCGACGGTGATCATGAGCATTCCCGAACGATGCATGGCCTCCAGACGCAGTGTTCCTGTCTCTGGCTTTCCAGCGGCTATACGCTCTTCGGGGGGCTCAATGCCATGATCAACAGCATTGCGCAAAAGGTGGTTTAGAGGGGCATCCAGCTTCTCCAAGATGTCTCGATCCACTTCTGTAGATTTGCCAACTATATCAAATCTGACCTTTTTCCCCATCTCTTTGGCCAGATCTCGAACCATCCGGGGGAGACCGCCAACACCGTCTGCAAAGGGTCGCATACGAACGCCAATAACTTCGTGGTATAGACGGTCCGAGAGGGTGGCGGAGGTGCTGGTAAACATCTCAAGCTCGTTCAATCTATCGGCCAAATTGAGACTGCACTCCTTGGCCTTTTCCCTCGCATTGAGCAATAACTCCTGGATATGTTTATCCTCTTTCTTCTGCTCTAGGCCGTCTCTCAATCCTTCGAGGATGTTGAGCATTTCGATATGATTTTTCTTTAGATCTAGTAGAGAAGAGGAAAATGGGGGGAGCCAGCGGGCACTCACCACCACTTCCCCGGCCTGGCCCATAAGACGCTCGATCTTTCCCGCCGTAACCCGTACCATGCGGTCTTTGTCCTCTGTCTCTGTGTGGTACGGTTTGGCTTCACCTATCCTTTCGCTAACCGCTCTTTCCTCTTTATCGTCTAAGGGGACCAGAGCAGGATCATTGGATGGCCTCACAGAAGGAGAAGGCGGGGGGGGCTGTTCCGGGGGCTGGGAAACGACTTTGGGTGGTTTAGGTTCTGGAGATTCGCCCGTGAGGATTGCAGATAAGCTGGTGTTCACCTGGTCAATTTCTGTCTTATGTTGTGTTAACCAATCTTGGATGGCTTCCCCGGGGGCCGCGGAGATCTGGGTGAGGATATCAACACCTTTAAGGAGGATATCGATTTGGTCAGATCCTAGAGAGACTTGTCGTTTCTGTGCGGCAACAAAACAGTCTTCCATGGCGTGGGCCACCTTTACGGCCGGATCCAACTCCACGATACGAGCTCCACCCTTGATGGAATGGGCGGCACGCATCAGTGGTTCTAACTTATCCGTGGCAGACGGATCGTTTTCCAACGCCAGCAGGCCATCATTTAGAATCGCCACATACGTTTCCACTTCGGTGCGGAAAAGATCCAGCATGGAAGAATCGATCAAATCGTGTCCATTCCCCATAATCACTGAATGCTCCTTGAAAGTGTATAAAGCAGGAGTTCGTCGTCTAAGAAGGCCACATATTTATCATCCCACTTGAAGATTCCCCTGGTAAAAGTCGATTTGGCCTTGGCCACTGTGACAGGCACGTTCTGGAAACGTTCTGGACGAACCTGATAAATTCCGTGAATTTCGTCAACGGGGAATACCCATTTCTCACCATCCTTATTTACCACCATCATCCTTTTATACCTTTTCCGGCCCTCATCCTTGCCGGGCGCCTCTTCCTCCAGGCCCAACAGCCTTTGGAGCGAAACGCATAACTGGATTTCGCCATGTACGTTTGTCACACCCAAGAGCACCTGGTTTTTCCTGTGGGGTACGCTGTGTACCAGGCTAGGGTCGATTATTTCAGCAAATAGACGGGCCGGGAGTGCCAGCAATTCTCCTTGTATGCGAAAAATCACCGCGGACAAGGTCCCGGGGAATTCTTCCTCTTTTTTTTCGACCAATATCTGGGTCCATTCATCCTTATACTCCTCGGGAAGTTCACGCTCCAGGAGATTCCGCCCGGCTTGAGTAAAGACCTCGCAATTACGGCAGTGGATAACCCGCTTAAGCTCTGGGCAGCGTGGAGTTTCCTGTCCCCACACCCCGATTCGCTTCCAGCAATTCTCCTTTTTTAGGATAACCAGGTCTTTCAATGAATGCCCTCTTCTTGGCGAATGCGTTTTGCGCGTTGCCGCAACTGTGCTGACCTTTCCCGATCACCCCGGTGTTCTACAATAAGTGTCAGGTGATTCAAAGCATTGTGGTGGTTGGGGTCAAGGTAGAGCGTTTTGTTAAGCCATTCCTCTGCAGCCTTCTCATTGTTCATGGCCAGGCATATAAGTCCCCTTAGGTAGTGGGCCTGGATCTGCACCATGTCTTGGTCCAAGACCTTGTCGCACAGACTGAGAGCTTCCTCCAAAGCGCCCTTATCCGCCAACTTCCGCGCCTGGTCAAGCAGCCCCACTTCCTCAGTGGGGGGATGTCTGCGGTTCCCTATCGGATATGAATTATGGCCCACAGGGGTAAGTTTATCGGAGGGGCTAGAGGCAATATCAGCGCTACGTCGGACTGGGGAATTGTCTTGTTTATGGCGTCTCCTTTCGAACCTTATCAGGGACTTGGGTTGTACAGACTCTTTTGGTACATGTGACTCAACCGCTCGGTTAAAGGCGAAAACCCCTGCCTCACGTATCAATTGGAGTCCAGGGGCAATGACCAGCGGTCGCTCAGCATGCCCTACAAAAAGGATGCCTGTTCTTGCCAGCAACCTATCAATAACTTCCATGACCCTTTTCCTTGCCGAAGGACTCAGATAGATCAACAGATTGCGGCAAAAGATAATGTCATACGGCACATCTCCTGACATAAACTGTCCTTCCAGCACATTTCCCCTTACAAGATGGACAGTTCTCATGACTGAGAAGTGCAACTGATAGCCCTGGGGTGTTGCCTCAAAATATCGTTCTCGAAACGATAAGTTGTTCCCTCGGAAGGATTCAGGACCATAAAGCCCCAGCCTTGCCTTCTTAAGGGCCTTCTTACTTATATCTAATGCGACGATACTGAAACGTTTCTCTGGTAGGCCTGCATCCAGCAAAGCCATGGCTATGGAGTAAGGCTCATCGCCTGTGGAGGATGCTATACTCAAAACCCGGAGGACGTTATTATCATTTTCCGACAGCCATTTGCGTTTCACACAAAGGCCCAGATAGGTAAATGACTTTCTATTTCGGAAAAACCATGTCTCCGGAACCACCACTGCCTCTATTAGTTCTTCCCATTCCTCCTTCGATGTCCTGAGAAGACTTAGGTAGGCCCTAGCCTCTGTCAGCCCACAGGCACGCATGCGAAGCTGCAAGGCCTTCGCTATGGTCTCGGGACCGACAGACTCTACGGACAGGCCTATCTTTTTTTCCAATAAAGGCTCAATGTTCTTCTCGGGCATTATCCACACTATTTTTAAGAATGGGAAGAAAATTGAAGCTCTCCGGCAAGAGATCCAAATCTATATAGTGAATCATCTTTTTTTCTTCCATAACAATGCCCCTCAGATAAGGGGCCTCACCCATATTGATACCGGGAGATACAAAGACGTCTTCCGATTTTCTCACTGCTTCAGTGACCCTCTCCGCCATGAGACCAAGGACGTAAGGGGTATCGTCATCCCTTAGATAATCCACAAGTATTATCCGGGTGCTAAGCCGCATCTCACAGGGACGTCCCTGGATTAACTGGCACAAGTCGATCACCGGGACAATCATGCCCCTGTAATTGAACAGCCCGGCAAAGTATCCAGGGGTATTGGGCACCTTTTTAAGGGTGACCATGGGGGCTACCTCTCTGACCTTCTCACACTTGATGCTATACTTGACATCTCCCAGATAAAAGAATAATATCAACATACCTCGCCCTGATAATCCTTCCTAGTTTACCTTAAAACGTGATACCTCATCCTGTAAGCCTCTTGCCGCTTCATTTAACTGTTCAATGGCACTGTAAGTCTCACGCAAGGACTCCAGGGTCTGTTCCAGTTCTTCACTGAGGTTCACCATGGCAGTGCTGATCTCCCGGGCATTTTCGGATTGATGACCCATTGCAACGTTCACATCCTCAAAACTGGGAGATAGGGTCTGCACCTGCTCTATTATGCGGGTCAGTTGAGCGCTTATCTTACCAACGTCTTCGGCACTGCGCCTCACCTCCGCTATAAACTTGTCCATTTCCATAACACCCGCAGATACCGCAGACTGCATCTCCTGCACCATCTGCTCAATATCTAAAGTGGCAACGGCCGTCTGGTCCGCCAGTCTGCGAATCTCCCGGGCTACCACCTGAAAACCCCGTCCGTACTCCCCGGCCTTCTCCGCTTCAATGGCCGCATTCAACGACAGCAGGTTTGTCTGATCAGCTACCTTGGTAATCGTGTCTACTACAGTAGTAATATTTTCCGCTTTCTCATTAATCGTCTCTAACCTGCCGGATATGGATTTGGAGGCGTTCTCCATGTTGTGCATGGTTCCCTCCATACGAGCCAGGTCCTCTTGTCCGCTGCTGGCAAACCCGGCAGTCTCCTGGGACATGGATGCCACCTGTTGCATGGTATCGACCAGGTCTGTGGCAACATGAGAGATATTTTCTACAGACTTTACCACCTTGTTTATAGACTCCACCTGGCTAGTCATAGTGACTTCTTGCTCCTTGGCAGTGGCAGCCAACTCCGTAGATGACGACGTCACCTGAATGCCGGAACGCTGAACCTGACCAAACAAAGAGTTCAGATATTCGGTAATAGTCTCTAGGGCTGAAAGGAGATGACCCGACTCATCTTCCGATCTAACAACTACACTTGCCGTAAAATC
>JAUUVE010000105.1 GCA_030589715.1 Desulfobacteraceae bacterium
GATCGGGTGGCTTACCTGATGGAGAAGGTCGGACTCCATCCGGAGCAGATGAGCCGCTACCCCCACGAGTTCTCGGGCGGCCAGCGGCAGCGGATCGGCATCGCCCGTGCCCTGGCCCTGAACCCGATGGCCATCATCTGCGATGAGCCGGTCTCAGCCCTGGACGTCTCAATCCAGGCCCAGGTCATCAACCTCCTTGTCCAACTCCAGGAAGAGATGGACCTCTCTTACCTCTTCATCGCCCACGACCTGAGCGTGGTGGAGCACATCAGCGACCGCGTTGCGGTCATGTATTTGGGGCGCATTGTGGAACTGGCCACAGATCGGGAACTCTATCAGAACCCCCAACATCCTTACACACAGGCCCTGCTCTCGGCCGTTCCCGTTCCAGATCCAGGGATTCGTAAACGGAAAATACTCCTGGAGGGGGACGTGCCGAGTCCCTTGAACCCGCCTTCCGGCTGTGCCTTTCACACCCGGTGCCCCGAGCGCAAGGAAGCATGCGCACATCAGGAACCCACGTTTCGGGATCTGGGGAATGGTCACTGGGTCGCCTGTCATCTACGATAAGGACGTTGTGTCCTTTGGAATCTCAAGCGCGTCAGATCCTGAAGGATAAATTCGAAACTTTTCAGGAGAATCCTTCGGTGCTTGTTGTTGGTAACCGGATTGGTACTTATCTTTTCTTGATTTACAAAACTTATCAATCATGAGATGGGATCATTGGCTGGTAATAGCTCATGCAAATATTAGGTCTTTAATAGGATTCCAAAACCAACTGGCTCAGAAATGAAAATTGCTGCGTACCTCGCCTGTTTTCCCTCAATCAGGAGCCTAGATGTCCAAAAGACTTGTTTTACAAGAAGCAAGCTACCCAATGACCAGGGCGCACTTCCATAAGATCAGGTTCGTGAATAGTGCACATGGATTTTACAGAGGCGCATCGGGGGTGAAACCGACACCCAGGCGGAGGATTGATAGGGCTTGGGATTTCTCCCTTTGGGATAGGATGGGTTCTCCTGTACTTGGGATCTGGTACTGGAACAGCAGCCAAGAGCGTAGCTGTATAAGGGTGAACCGGGTTATTAAAAACCTCTTCCAAGGGCCCGATTTCAACGATTTTGCCCAGGTACATGATGGCTATCCGATCACAGATATACTTGCATGTGGCAAGGTCATGGGTAATAAAAAGGTAGGTCAGATCGAATTCCGCCTTCAGTTGCACCATCAACTCCAATATCATTGCTCTAACAGAAACATCAGCCATGGCAATGGGTTCATCAGCCACCACGAACTCTGGGTTGATCACCAGGGCCCGTGCAATCACACCCCGCTGCCGGTGGCCCCCGGAGAGCTGATGAGGATACTTCCTGAACAGGAACGACGCGGGCGTCAAACCAACCTTTTCCATTATCTCAAGGCTGATTTGCTCTACCTCAGCTTTCCGCTTATGGTTGTGGATGGCCAGTGGGTGTCCGATGGCCTTGCCAATAGTCATCCGGGGGCTCAAGGATGCATAAGGGTCCTGAAAAATGATCTGCAACTTTTCTCGCATCCCTTCCATCTCTTTCTTCGAATAGGAAAAGATGGACTTCCCCTTATAAAAAACGTCCCCTGAGGTGGGTTCCAGAAGCCGTAAAACGAGTCTCCCTGTTGTTGTCTTGCCACACCCGCTTTCGCCGGCTAATCCCAAAACTTCTCCCTTTTTTATGGAGAAAGATACGCCGTCCACAGCCCTGACAAAGCGTTTTTCCTTTGAAAGGAGTTTGTCAACAAACACTTTTTGGAGAGGGAAGTGTTTCTTCAGATTGTTAATTGTCAGCAGTTCTTCCATGTTCTATGTCACCTGTACAACCAACATCTTACGAGGTGGCCATCTCTCTTAGAAACATCAGGTTTTTCATGTCTGCAGATGTCCATGGTGTGGGAACACCGGGGATGAAACACACACCCAGGCGGCGGATTAACCAGATCAGGAGGACTTCCCGGCATGGTCATCAACTTCGGCTGATCGAGCTTGATGTTGGGTATGGAAGACAGGAGGCCCTGTGTATATGGGTGCAGTGGCTCTTGGAAGATAGCTTCTGCCGGTCCTATCTCGGCGATGGTGCCTCCGTACATCACCGTGATTCGATCAGCCAGTTGGGCAACATTCCCAAGATTATGGGTAATCAGCAGAATGGTTAAATCGTACTGCCTCCGCAGATCATTCAAGAGGTCCAGAAATTGGGCTTCCACAATCACATCCAGAGAGGTCGTGGGTTCGTCGGCAATCAACAGATCGGGGTTTAGGATGAGCCCTAACCCTATCATGATTCGCTGGCGCATTCCTCCTGACATTTGATGGGGATATTCAAGGAGTCTTTCCGGAGAAATCCCCAGGTTTTCGAGCATTTTTTCCGCCCGGTTGAACGCCTCCTCTTTGTCAAGCCCCTGTTCATGAGTCAGAATGGTCTCGATGAACTGCTCGTCAATACGAAAGAGAGGATTCAAAGATGTCAGAGGGTCCTGAAAGATCATGGCAATCCTGTTTCCCCGAAGGGAAATAATCTCCTTCTCATTCATCCTGACAATGTCCTGGCCATGATAGAGAATCTGTCCCCCTACAATTTTCCCAGGAGGTCTGAGAAGCCTTAAGATCGAAAAGCCAAGGGTCGATTTCCCGCACCCCGACTCTCCCACGAGACCCATCACCTCCCCTTGCTCAAGTTGCAAATCTACACCCTCCACGGCACAGACCGTCCCAATATTGATGGGAAAGTGAACCGAGAGATCTTCGATTTCCAAAATCGTTGCCAATCTCTTATCGCTCCAGAAGCCGGGGATTTAGGATCTCAGCGAAACCCTCACCCAGCATGGTAAAACCCAAGGCCAGAAGGGAAATCATGGCCCCGGGAAACGTGATTAACCACCACTGGCCAGAAGGCAGAAACCTCTTTCCCATGGCCAGATCCATGCCCCAGTCCACAATGCTGGGGGGAAGCCCAAGGCCAAGGTACGTCAAAGCAGCCTCAATCATGATGGCATCTGCAACATTTAATGTGAAGACAACAACCGTTGTGGCGATAACATTGGGAAAAATATATCTCCATAAAATGGTAGAACCAGAGGCGCCGATAGCCCTGGCCGCCTCCACGTAGAGTTCTTCCTTGATAGCGAGGGTTTGACCTCGGACCAGTCGAAAATACGTTGGGATGTAAATAACAGCTACGGCCAGTGTAACATTGATGACACCAGGCCCAAGCATCGCCGCAAAGGCAATAGCCAAAATGAGTCCCGGAAATGAGTACACAGAATCCATGATCAGCGACAGAACCCTATCAAAGAAGCCACCTGAAAACCCTGAGATCAGGCCAAGGGTGATGCCGAAAACCGATGAGATAATCGCAGCCAAAACTGCCACGCGGAGAATCGTCTGCGAACCGTAAACGATCCGGGACCAGACGTCCCGCTGGAGGTTGTCCGTTCCCATGAGATGTTCCCCTCCTGGGGGAGCAAGTTGCGGCCCCGTGTTCTGATTATGAGGGTTGAAAGGGGCAATGGAACCTGCAAACAGGGCCATAGAAATGATGGCAAGAACAATAATGGCTCCGACCACCAAAATCCACCACTCAATGCCATATTTCTTTCCCATGCCCGTGAAACGGGAAAATGCTTTCGCCATGGCTTCCGCTGGTGAATACAGCATGTTGTCCCCTAATATCGAACCCTTGGATCCACTATGGCATAGATGATATCCACGATAAGAGAAACCGTCGCCACAATAAGCGCGAAAACGATGATCACCCCTTGGAGGGTCGGATAATCCCTCAGATAAATCCGTTCCAAAAGCAGCCGGCCCATACCAGGCCAGGAAAAGGTCGTTTCCGTCAGGATGGCCCCAGCCATAAGAAGGGCAATCTGGAGGCCCATCATTGTTAGTATTGGAATGAAGGCATTTTTCAAGGCATATTTGTATACGATTTTGCGGTGCTGGATACCCCTCGCCTCGGCTGCAACGATGTAATCAGCCCTGAGCACATCCAACATATTGGCGCGGGTGAGCCGCACAAAAATCCCTGAAAGGACCAGCCCAAGAGTAAAAGAAGGGAGAACCAAATGGATCAGGACATCCCCCAAGGCAAAGAAATCTTTAGCGAGTATGGTATCTAAAACGTAAAACCCTGTCTTTTCGAAAGTGGAAGCAAGAACTCTGGGGCCCGTTCTCCCAGCAATAGGCAGGATATCAAGCCAGACACCAAAACCAAGCTGTAACATGAGGCCCAGCCAATAGACTGGGATACAGAAGATCACAATGCCGTAGAGGCGAATAAGGTTGTCCTGGGCCGATCGCCTCTTGTCAGCGGCATAAGCTCCCATGAGGATCCCGAGGAAAAGCGTAATGATCATGCCAAACGCCGTCAGCTCAATGGTTGCTGGGAGCTTTTCTATAATGGCCTTGGTCACCCGTTGTTTGAATACCATAGACTCTCCCAGGTCCAGACGACAAATCTGCCAGAGATAATCCAGGTACTGAATCGCAATCGGGCGATTGAGACCGAGTTCCTCCTTTTTCTGCTCAATAACGCTCTCCGGTGCATGGCCGCCCAGCATGGAGGATACCGGATCGCCAGGCATGATCCGAAGCACCACAAATACAATGCTCAGAAGAATAAAGACCATCGGGATGGTCAAGAGTATTCGGGTGATCACATATCGAGTGAGGTTCCCCATAAATCTCCATAAGGTGTCAGGCCTTGACAGGCTGTTGCCCAAACGGAAATCTATTTGAGCGGTCATTAAAACGTTTTTTGCAAACAAATCTTGGTGAATCCCGACAATTCGGGACTGGAGGGAGCCTTAGATTTATTGAAAAACGTTTTAGACTAGGAGACAAGGGATTTCGGCAACAGCCTGCCAAGGCCTGACCACGTACTCGGTGAGAGCCGAGTCTCCTGCCCGGCTCTCCCCGAAAAATTCACCTACTTAACCCGATGGATCGGACCGTAGTTGAATTGTAGCGTTGGTGAAAGGAGGATGCCACCGATGTCTTTTTGCGCAAACAGATAGAGCGTGCCCTGAAAAATGGTAGTAGTAGGCACCTCATCGGTCCACATCCGCTGTAGCTCTTCATATATGGCGGTCCTCTCCTTCGGATCCGTATTAATCTGGCCTTCAGTAAGCTTTTTATCCCAAACAGGATCAGAAAAGTTGATACCAATCCCTTTAGAACCGGCAGTACCTGCAAAAGCTGCCGTGTAATTGTCCGGATCGATGTAGTCCGGATACCAGCCAAGAAGGTAAGCTGGCATCACCTTATTCTTCCAGTTGTCTCGGTACGTTGCCCATTCTGCGGACTTGACATTCACCTTCATTATCCCTGTCGCCTCAAACTGATCTTTGAGGACAGCGGCCATATCTACCTCGGTATCGCCATAGTGGCTGGGCGTATACCAGAAGTCAAAGGTGAATTTTTTGCTTTCACTATACCCCCGCGAGGCCAACAGCTCTTTCGCCTTGGCAATGTTCCCGTCCCCAAAGGCCGTTTTAAAGGCATCAATGTGAGACCACATTCCCATGGGCACCATGGAGTAGAGAGGTGCGTTCTGTCCAAGAAAAACCTTTTGCAGGAGTGGTGGCCTGTTGATAGCAGCGGCTACAGCCTGCCTCAGTACTTTGTCATTAAAAGGAGGGGTGTCGCAGAGAAAGCATATATAACGGATGTATGGTCCCTGAGCCTTTATGGTCTGGATCTTATCGGATTTCTCAAGGTCCCTGATGTCAGAGGGATTTAATGTCTTAAAGGCAAAGTCGATCTCCCCTTTTTCCAAGGCAAGACGCATGGTGGTGGCATCTGCAAAGTATCGAATTACAATCCGATCGTTTTTGGGCTTTTCTCCATAGAAATTCGGATTGGCCTCTAAGACAATCTCCTGGTCTCTCTTAAAAGAAACCGCCGTGTATGGCCCCAAACCAACCAGCTTTCCTCCCTTGAGTTCAGAAGGATCCCGAATAATCTTATCCTGAGGGTACACGTTTGGATTCAACGGATAATAGGGCACAGAAGCGACCAGAGAGGGGAAATAGGCCACAGGGTTCTTGAGAACAAATTTCACAGCATACTTGCCTACCACATCCACGTGATCGACAAAATCCGTAACCAGCCAAGAAGGATCCCCCTTGAGGGCTATCACCCTATCGATAGACCACTTGACCGCATAAGCGTCAAAAGGGGTGCCGTCAGTAAACTTCAGACCTTCTCTCAGCTTGAAGGTGTATTCCTTACCGTCGGCACTAATGTCGTACGATTCGGCCAGCCCCGGAACAAGGTTTGTCTTGCCAGGAGGATACTTGAGAAGGCCCTGGTAAATATTGTAAAAGATCTCCCAGGTGTGGAAGTCATAGGCATTAGCTGGGTCCATATCAATGACCTTCTCGGTAGTCCCGTACAACAGAGCCACAGGCTTTGCCGGTTTCATAAGAAACCAGACCAGAACAAGCCCGACAACGATACATAGAGCCACTATTATTGTAATTTTAGTCTTCATACTATCAAACCTCCCTTTTTTTAAAAATGATTGGTTGAAAGCCCGCAAAAAACCTTATCACCTCCTTCCCGTAAAAGCCATCTGATTCGGTCAGTTACCAAATCCAACCGTGAAAAAAAGCCTCATCATGTCTATTCCGAGAGGCAAACCACTAACATTCGGGTATTTTGACCTAATACTATCCGCAATGTCAACAGACATTTCTGACAGACATTTCTGATATTTATGTTTTCTAGCCAATAGTCGTATCTGCAGTATCTACACATGAGTGATTCGTGACCTTCTCAGGGCGTAGGACAAATCCTAAGAGCAATAGTTAGGGGTGGTCCCAACAGAACTTGATAAAGAAACCTCCTTGGTCACTGTACCTCCGGAATAATGGTAC
>JAUUVE010000188.1 GCA_030589715.1 Desulfobacteraceae bacterium
CCACTGGGTAAAGATAGCCAACGCCAATGTCTTCGGTGGAATTGTTCCAATAAAGGCCAAGGTTATAAAGACCAACGAATCCAGACCTTGGCCCACCAGCGTAGAACCGATGGTCCGTGTCCACAGCCAGCGGCCCTTTGTGGCGATTTTCATCTTTGCCAAGACATATGCGTTTAGGAACTCTCCAACCAGGTAAGCCAGGAAAGAGGCGGCCAAGAGCCGCGGGGCATAGCCCAAGATACGTTCATAGGCAGCCTGACCCTCCCAGAATGGAGCGGGTGGGATGACCTTGCCTATCCAGAGGGCAATGACCAAAATAAGGTTACAAAAGAACCCCAGCCAGATGACCTTTCTGGCCTGAGCGTAACCGTATACCTCCGTCAAGACATCTCCGATGATATAACTGATGGGAAATATAATAATCCCTGCCGGCAGGACCATCCCCAGGACCTTTATCAGCTTTACGGATATAATATTGGCCGTAATCAGAGAGGTTATGAATATGGCCACGATCATAAGGAAGTTGTGGGAATATCGGGTACGGTCATTTGCGATCTCGACCCTGTTCATATCATCTAAACCTAACGAAGCTTAGCCTAAAATCGAAGGCTTGAGTAAGATAATACTCCATTGTTGCACGCTGAGTGATGCTAGATGCTGGTTGCTCGATCCCGGGCAAAAGACCTCCCTTAATCCATCCAGTATCAAGTATCAAGCATCCAGTATCTGCCTGTCCCGTTCACCCAGGTGAGTTATAAAAACTCGACTCAAATCTTGAGATGTTAGCCTCTATAGCCGACGAGTGAACTCATCCAGGTTGATGCTCCTTCCGGAGCAAGTCATTTACTGTCTTTACCGGATTGAATGTGATGCGCGGGACCTCCACAAATATGGTAATCCACCGGGCCATGGCCCCATTCCAGAGGCCCGGATGTTCCAGGGCCTTCAGGTCTTTGCCATCTTTTGATTTTCGCGAGATGAAAACCGCCTTCGGGTCCACGAATTTTCGGAGATCAAAGGCCCTCCCCTTCCAGTCGCGAACACCACATACCAGGTCTACGGGATTGAAATGGGTAGAGGAGGCCAAAATGGCCTGCTGGTCTTGGGAATCACGATCTATCTGGGCTGTCTCTACGATCTGCCTGGAGGTTTCGCCCGACCGCTCCTTCACCCAGAAGGGGCCCCCGCCCGGCTCATCTACATTCTGGACCATACCACAGACCCTAATAGGACGGTCCAATTTTTCCATCAGGAATGTCTTTTTTGTCTCAGGAGAGCCATTCTCAATGGAAACGGGCACAGACTGGGAAAGTTCCTCTTTTACAAAGGCCATGGCCTCGTTTAGTACCTGATCACCCGTAACGGTTGAAGTCAATTTTTCCAAATAGCTGAAGATCTCACTTTGTAAGGTCATAAGGTAGCCCCCCATGATCTTTTTCCACTTAAAGGTCTCAGGTTTGAGTCGGTCGGGGACCACATTGTCTATGTTCTTTATGAATATGATATGACCCTTGAGGTCATTTAGGTTTTCTATTAGGGCTCCATGGCCCCCGGGGCGGAACAACAACCGGCCATTACCATACCGAAAGGGTCTGTTGTTCAGGTCCACAGCAAGGGTATCGGCGGATTTTTTCTGGGTAGAAAAGCTGACATCAAAAGAGACCTGGTACTTTCTCTCGTACAGAGGGATCATCACCTCAAGGAGTCTCTGGAACTCTTCCAGATGCTCTTTTGAGACGGTAAAATGGAGGTGGGAATGGCCGTTTTCGTCCCTTACATAAGCAGCGGCCTCAACTAAATGCTCTTCAAATGCAGTACGGCTTCCCTCAGGGTATTTATGGAATTTGAGGAGACCTTTTGGCAAGTGGGAATAATTGAGCCCCTTTTCACTTAAGAGAAAGCCCAGGATATCAGTGAATTCACCTTTGTCAAAGAGGTTGTCAATATGATACCCTCTTTTCTGCATGGTAGGTTTGAGTTCGTTGAAAAAGGCAAAATTCCTTATCCCGTCCATGAAGGTCAGGAGTTCTTTCGCATCCTTTTGCCCTGCTTGCGACTGGCTAACAATAGCTTCTCTCAAGATCGCCTTTCCTTGAGTCAGGTAATGAAGAAGGCTCTTGAACATCCTGGACGCAGCACCCGAGGCCGGAACAAATTTGAGACAAACACGTTTTGGGGCCTCGCGTTCGAAGATTTCTGTAAATGCTTGCCTCCTTTCCTCATCGATAATTGTAATACCATCCCCGGCTATGCATGGGCGATACAATCTTAGATAAGGGGAGGGCATCTCAAAGAGCTCAAGTTGCCTCTCTACCTCTTCCAATGTGAGTCCATGCTCTCTTATCTGCCTAATGTCGTCCTCAGAGAAGGGATATTGGTCCACCTGAACCACCTTTTTCACATCCTATGTCAAGATTCATAAGATATTTTGATAACGCGAAACATTGAAAGTCAACAAAAAAGTGAGAGACACTCGATTGGAGGTCAGACAATGAATTGTTAGTTTTTTATGGAATTTAGAAAAAACGTAGCTATAATATGCTAGTTCCATTTAATCTTAGGCCACAGCTTAGTAGGTGGGCGAAATGGATAATGTCACTGTCCATCTTTTCTCGTTGCGAGTGGGTACCATATCTGCTATGGAGCGTTTTTATGTGCTGTTTTGGTGTGGTACGGTGTTCTGGAATTGTTTAAATCTGGTGAATTAAATGATGTTTTGGTGATAATTCTCCGGGGTCCGCCAAAGGCCAAATGCCATTTCAGGCGAGCCCCTAAAGTGCTTATGGAGGTAATCTCAAATTGAACCCTTTTTATAAAAACCTTGCTCTTTGGCTTGTCATCAGTCTTATGATGGTCATGCTATTTCAGGTATTTAAGCAACCAAGGGGTGACAACATTGGTGTCAGCTACAGCGATTTCCTGAACATGGTAGATAGCGAAAGCGTCATCCAGGTCACCATTCAAGGAGAGCATATAACAGGCATGTCCTCACGGGGGCCTTTTAAGACGTACGCCCCAAAGGATCCTGAACTGATCAAGCTACTCAGGAGCAAAGGGGTCAAGATATTCGCAAAACCCCAGGAAGACTCCTCATGGTTCCAGGTATTCCTATCTTGGATCCCCATGCTGTTGTTGATAGGTGTATGGGTATTCTTCATGCGCCAGATGCAGGCGGGTGGCGGAAAGGCGCTGTCTTTTGGAAAGAGCCGTGCCAAGCTCATGACTGATTCTCAGGAGAAGGTGACCTTTGAGGATGTGGCAGGCATTGAAGAGGCAAAGGAAGAATTGGAGGAGATTGTGGAATTCCTCCGGGATCCCAAGAAGTTTACTCGGCTGGGAGGCAGGATTCCGAAAGGTGTCCTCCTGGTGGGTTCGCCGGGTACGGGGAAGACCCTTCTGGCGAGGGCCATAGCCGGTGAGGCGGATGTCCCGTTTTTTAACATAAGCGGATCAGAATTCGTGGAGATGTTTGTGGGTGTGGGCGCATCCCGTGTCAGGGACCTCTTTGTCCAGGGCAAGAAGCATGCCCCTTGCATAATATTCATTGACGAGATAGACGCTGTGGGCCGACACCGCGGGGCAGGCCTAGGAGGAGGACACGATGAGAGGGAACAGACACTCAATCAGCTACTTGTGGAAATGGACGGTTTTGAGTCCAATGAAGGCGTTATTCTGATCTCTGCCACAAACCGACCCGACGTGCTTGATCCGGCGTTACTGAGACCTGGCCGGTTTGATCGGCAGGTGGTGGTTCCGGTTCCTGACCTGGGAGGCCGGCAGGGAATCCTCAAAGTCCATCTGAAGAAGAAGCTGGTGGCCGATGACGTGGACATCACCGTGCTTGCCCGTGGTACCCCGGGGTTTACGGGAGCTGATATAGAGAACATGGTGAATGAAGCAGCCCTGATGGCTGCCAGGCAGGGTAAAGACAGGGTGGAGATGGTGGATTTTGAGAATGCCAAGGACAAGGTCTTGATGGGCACAGAGCGGAGGAGCATGATCATCAGCGAGGAAGAAAAGAAGATCACCGCCTATCACGAATCCGGGCATACCTTGGTGGCCAAGTTACTCCCCGATACAGATCCCATACACAAAGTGACCATTATCCCCAGGGGTCGCGCCCTTGGATTGACGCAACAGCTCCCGGTGGATGAAAAACACACCTATCCCAAAGAGCACCTCCTGAGCAACATTGCCATATTGATGGGTGGAAGGGCCGCTGAGGAGATCATTCTGCATACGCAGACGACCGGTGCCGGAAATGATATCGAGAGGGCATCGGAGCTTGCCCGTAAGATGGTATGCGATTTCGGTATGAGCGATGAGCTCGGGCCCCTCACCTTTGGCAAGAGCGAAGAGTACATTTTCCTAGGCAGGGAGATCGCCCAGCACAGGGATTACAGCGAGCTAACTGCTCAAAAAATTGACGCAGAGGTCAAGAAGATTGTAAGCGGTGCCTATTCCAAGACCTCTCAGCTCATCAAGGACAATCTGGATATATTACACAGGATGGCCAATGCCCTTCTTGAGAAAGAGACACTGACTAGCAAGGATGTTGACGAGATAATGAGAGATGGGCAGGAGTCAAAGCCCGAGGAGCCTGTCCCCCAAAAGAAGGATTCCGAAACATCTTGATAGCAGAGGAGCATGGGCTTTAAGCTGAGTTGGTCCGATTACATTCTAGACCTTGATGAAAGAACCCATGTGATGGGGGTCCTGAACGTAACCCCCGATTCCTTTTCAGATGGAGGTCGATATTTCGGACCGGACAGGGCTGTCGAGCACGGCCTCCAAATGGCCAGGGACGGGGCTGACATCGTCGATGTGGGCGGCGAATCAACAAGGCCCTATGCCAAGAGGCTCACTTGCAGTGAAGAGATGGATCGGGTGATTCCCGTCATTGAGGCCCTTAAGCGGGAGTTGAGCATCCCCATAAGCATAGATACTTACAAGAGCGAGGTGGCACAGGGATGCTTGAATGCAGGGGCCTCTATAATCAATGATATCAGTGCCCTCCGATTTGATCCCCATATGGCTTCGGTCGCAGCCCAGGGCGATGTGCCTTTGATCCTCATGCACATGAAAGGCACGCCGGAAAATATGCAGGAAAACCCCCTCTACCACGACCTTATCTCTGAGATCTCTGAATTCCTAAAGGATGCCATAGATCGTTGTGTGGCAGCAGGGGTCAGAGAAGACTTGATCCTTGTGGACCCGGGGATAGGGTTTGGAAAGACCTTTGACCACAATCTGGCGGTTATCAAAGAACTGTCGAGGTTTAAATCTCTTGGAAGACCAATCCTGCTTGGCACCTCTAACAAGGCCTTCATAGGTCATATCCTGGG
>JAUUVE010000064.1 GCA_030589715.1 Desulfobacteraceae bacterium
GGGTCAATCCCCTCTTCTGCTTGGGGGGCACCTCTGCAGGCCCTGGGATTGGGTCCATTCCCAGCTTCCTGAAGAGGGCCATAGACCGAGGCAGGTGCAGGGCAGAAGTGACCAGCACAAACCGGTCCTCGCCCACTATGGACCTTAACAACCTGGCCTGATCCTTTGTGTCCCTGGAGTTGGGCTCAAGGATTATGTCACCCTCATTAACTCCAAGAAACCTGGCGACATCATGCGCAACCCTGGCCTCAGGGATGGAACTAAATGCCCCACGACCCGATAAAACAAGCTTGCTGCCCGGATTTTCTCGATATATCCTGATGCCCTCAAGAAGCCTTTTCAATGCCGGGGCGCTCAGGCGGCTTGTTACAGGAATCCCGGGGTCATCACTGTGCCCCCCTCCGAGCACCACCACATATTTCACCTTATCGCCCTTTTTTAGCGATAAGTCTCTGGAGTAGTTTTCCGCCTTGTAAGGCTCAAATTTGTATTCCAGGGGTGCCAGAAGGGCATCGGATATTGGCCCATAGCTTAGTAGGGCCAGGGCACACATGCCCACTGTTACCAAGGCCTTTCCTGTCCTTTGCCTTCTCGTGAACCAAAGGAGGAATAGCCCCAGGAAGGAAATCAGGAGGAAAAAAGGCAGCGGGAGGAAAAATGGGGTCACTATCTTCTTAAAAAGAAATAGCATGGGGAAACTCCATCGTAGCTACTCAGGTTCAAAGTTCCAAAGTTCACGGTTCAAGGTTAGAGATCCATGAAGATTGAATCCCGCCCAGATATTGAGGCCTGGCAACTGACACTCGAATTGACTCGTAAAGTGTACCATCTAACAAAGAAGCCAGGATTTGTGAAGGACTGCGGGCTGAAGAGACAGATACAAGATGCCGCCGGGTAACGAATGCACAATATGGCCGAAGGTTTCTATTATGAAGACCGCAAAGCAGACAACCCTGAACCCTGAACTTGACAACCTGAATAGTTATACAAAATGTCTCATTTCAAGGCCCGGGCCGATCCCGGATCTGAAAAGCGCTAGGTCTTGGACTCCTCCAGGCCAAAACGCCACTTGCAGAACATATCCTCGGGATGGGGATCAGGGGGAGCAAAAAGACATTTCACTCGAATCCTGTCGTCCACCTCACGGGCAATCCCCTCGAATTCACCGCGGTGCATCTCCTTGCAATCATACTCTCCCAGGCCCCGCTCGAGCCTCGCCTCCTGGGTAATGCAGGAGGGCACCGAGATAATCACCTCGTGGTCGGATTCCTCGATGTCGTATCCCACCAGGATGCACCAGGGAAAGAGCCTGAGGGTCTTTACAAAGCCCTTAAGCCCCCTTTCCCGGATATCAAATCGGGGCATGAGATCCTTTGCCGCTATACCTGCCACGCGGCCCCAGACCTTTTCATTGAGTCGTTCGGCAGTGGGTTGGTCGAATCGTTCACCCACATAGATAAACCAGAAGGCATCCATCACCCGGTAATGCCACAGGAGAAATTCTATATATTTTCTAAGCTGGGATGCGTCCATTTTCTCAAAGATCTCAAGGTCCATATTCCCTCCCACCTATATCCCCTACTTGAGGGTTACCCTGTACAAAACGATACTCCCCCTATCCGGACTAGGAGAATAGCTTCTCCGGCCTCCGGCCCTGCTTCCAGCCCGAAGGGTAGGACCCTACGCCTCGGAGAGAGGTCTACTCTCAGGGACATACCCGTGAGCAATCTCTTCATCGTTCCAGGCCCTGGAGACATAGAGGTTGCAGTAACAGCTCCCATACTCCTCAACGTCCCTGACCCTGTAAACACATGGGCATATTATGTCTTTGTCCTTTTCCCGCTCACCGGATGCCAATCTGCATGGGCAGGACATATAGCCATACCGTTCCCTGTTGACCCGCAGGGCCTCAAGGAGTTCAAAGACCCTCTCCTTGTCTTTGTTGAAGTAGTATCCTTTAGGCTCTTGAACCTTCTTTAAACCCTCATATAGCATCTGAACCTCACTCATAGCCCAAGCGCCTCCTTTATCTCCTTCTCCTTGTATCCTACTATTACCTTATCTCCTATTATTATTGTGGGAAAGGAACAGCGCGGGTTAAATTCCCTCACGTCCTCAAGGATTGCCGCCCTCTCCTCCCCTTGTAGCAGATCCACATCTTCAAATTCGTACTGCACTCGGCAGTCATTCAAGAATTTCTTGGTCGCCTTACAATGACTGCAGGTGCTAAGGGTATAGATCTTGACAGGCACTTGCATGATTGACCTCCTCTGTTCTGACCTCTCATCGGACCCTTGTTAATACATCACGCCCCATGGCCCTTTTTGCTGCCCTCCTCACCGTCAGATCCGGGTCCTCCAGATATTTTTTAATGATTGCCTTTGCCTTCTCATCCATTCTCCTTCCAAGGAGATCAAGCCCGATTATCTTGAACGGGGGCACTTCTTCTTTCACATCATTCCGGCCCTTCTGCCTGAGCGCATACACCGCAGCGGTAGCATTCCCCCACACGGCAGACCTCGGTTTCTTCCTCCTTTAGGGCATGCCCATATTCGCTTCTCAGATGTCCCTTTAAAATACCGTGATCAACAAAATCCCATGGCAGCAGTTCATCAAGGCCCTTTGGACGGTATACAAAGAAGTCAGGATTCACATCGGAAAAGCGAAGGGTCTTTGTCCAGTCCCCCCCTGACTTATGACAGCTAAACAGGATTGAGCCAACCCTCCTATCTCCCATTGAAAGCAATGTCTGTACGTAGGCCCACTTGGGAAGGTCGGTACTCACTTTAATGCCACCTTCTTTGGCCAGGGCCTTCCTTAACCGCTTCTGCTTCTCTTTGAGGGAGGATACCTCCTCCATGGCACACCACTGAAAGGGGGTAAATGGTTTTGGTACAAAACAGTTTAGACTCAGCCTGATCTGGCCTATCCTGCCGCGGGGGGCCGACTCCTTGACCATGTGGTGCTTTATGACCTTAACGAGATTCACAATTTCATTGACGTCCTCCCTGGATTCTGTGGGAAGACCTATGAGAAAATATAGCTTAAGTGAAAAATCCGCTATCTTGGAAATCAGCCGAGCCGCATCTGTGATCTGGTCCGTTGTGAGATGCTTGTTGATTACCCTTCGTAGACGATCAGACCCCGCCTCGGGGGCTATTGCCAGTGTTCTTTGTCCTGCCTTCTTCAAGTCATCGAGGAGTGCCGGGGTCAGGCTGTCCGCCCTCAAGGAGGACATAGAAAAGCCGCGTCCATGTCCAACTATTAGAGACGTCACTCTTTCTATCTCAGGTATGTCCGAGACTGCCGCACCCAACAATCCCACCTGACTGCACCCTTGAAGGGCCTTCTCAATCGAGGCAGTAAGACTCGATCCCTCATGGATCCTTGGAGGACGGTACACATACCCTGCGGCACAAAAGCGGCATGACCGTCCACAACCCCTCCCCAATTCGATCAAGATCTTATCGGAGAATTCCGCCTCCGGCGTGGTGACCGTGGAAAGGGCCACCTCTTTACCCAGAGACATCTGACGAACCACCTTGACCCTTTCAGGTATCTCACCCTTGATTGGGAGGAATGACCGAAGGGTCCCGTCTTTGTTGTATTCTGGCTGGTAGAGAGAGGGAACATACAGACCACTTACAGCCCTGGCCAGGGTTTCCAGGGCCTTATCCCTCTCTACACCGTGCTTTATCATCTCCAAAAAGAGATCAATGAATTCATCCAGGTTGGCCTCGGCCTCCCCCAACAGAAAGAAATCCACAAAAAGGGCCAAGGGTTCAGGATTTAGAAAGGTGGTGATACCGCCTGCCATGACAAGTGGAAAAGGGGCATCCCTTTCCTTGGCAAAGAGGGGGATCTTACCTAGCTCCAATATCTTCAGGATGTTGGGATAGTCATTCTCAAAGGAGAGAGAGAAGGCCACAAGGTCGAATTTGTGAATGGGGGTCTGGGTCTCCAGTGAAAGGAGCGCCCTTCCCGATCGAAGGTAGAGGGACATTTCGTGACCTTCGGGCAGGAAGACGCGTTCCGCTACAACGTTGGGCCTCCTGTTTAAGAGGTCGTATACTATCTGAAAACCCAGGTTTGACATCCCCAGGCGATAATAGTTGGGGTAGGTTAAGGCAATGGAGAGCCTTCCGCCCCAATCTTTTCTGACAGCCCCTTTTTCTGCTGCCAGTCTAGCCCGATAAAGCGGAATAATATCGCCTTTCATGCCATCAACTAATCCTTTTGATCAATCTGCCTTGGCCCGGAGAAATGTGGGATAGACCAGATTTTCCTTTCTCAAGTGCAACTTAGCGAGGAGGCCCCTTCCTCTTTCATCGGCCTTTTCATCTTTTGAGTATGCCGAAAGACCCGCTCCCTTTCTTTGGAATGTAGGTACATCCAGGGGCTCCCCGTTCATCCTTACGGTCCACTCTTCTTGAACCTCCTCAGGGTTCACATCTCTGAGATTGATCACTTTACCATACTCGGACCCAAAGGCCTTGCCATAACGTGCAGCATACTCATCATCACTGCTATCTATCCCGGTGGCGATGACCGTGACCTGGACCTCATCCTTCATCTCCTCGTCCAAAACCATTCCCCAGAAGATGTCTGCGTCTTTATTCACTTCACCTTTAACGAAACAGGAGGCCTCATCAACTTCATCCATTGTCATATCGGGAGGACCGGTTATGTTCATGAGGAGGCCCTTGGCACCATCAATGGTGATATCCTCCAGGAGGGGACTATTGATGGCCATCTGGGCCGCCTCAAGTGTCCTTTTTTCCCCACTGGCCCTTCCCATCCCCATGATAGCGGTTCCCATTTTCTCCATAACCATTTTCACATCGGCAAAGTCCAGGTTTATAAAGCCGTTACTCATGATCAGCTCCGAGATCCCCCTAACCGCCTGGAGCAGAACGTCATCCGCTCGTACGATAAGATCTTTGAAGGTGGCATTTTCGCTGCCCAGGGTCTTGAGACGCTCATTGGGGATAACAATGAGGCTGTCAACCTCCTCCTTCAGTTTATCGATCCCTTCCAGGGCCCTTTTCATCCGCTTCTCCCCCTCGAATTCAAAGGGCTTTGTCACCACGGCCACGGTCAGGGCGCCACTCTCCCTGCATTCGCGGGCGGCCACGGGGGAGGCGCCTGTTCCTGTTCCACCTCCCATACCGGCTGTCAAAAAGATCATGTCGGAGCCCCCCATGGCATCCCTTATCTCCGTGATGCTCTCCTCGGCCGACCTCTCACCGATTTGGGGGTCAGCCCCTGTACCCAGGCCCATGGTGATTGAGGGTCCGAGTTTGATCTTGCGGGAACATATGGAGCGGTCAAGATCCTGACAGTCTGTATTGGCTACGATAAATTCGACCCCCCTCAGACTGGAAGCGATCATGTTGTTAATTGCATTTCCTCCTGCCCCGCCAAGACCCAATACCTTGATATTGGCATTGTATTTCCCCCTTTTGCCTTCCTCGACAAATTCGAATTTCATCTCGCCCCTCCTTTGTTTTATTGTTGACAAAAAAATATCTCTTTCAATCCGCCAATTTCTTGGCTATCCGATCACATATGATTTTGCCCACCCTCTGGCCCGGGAACTCAAATGACCTCTCCAAACCACCTCTTCATTCTGCTCAGGACCCGCTCGAAGATGTTGCTATCCCTTATCCTGAACTTCTTGGGCTTCTTGCCCACCTTTGACCCATAAATGACCAGGCCCACGGCGGTGGCATACATGGGCTTGTTTACAACCTCCAACAGGCCGCTTACCCCCTGAGGATATCCCACACGGGCAGGGGCGTTAAATATCTGCTCCGCCATCTCCGTAATCCCTGTCAGTTCTGCCGAACCACCAGTCACAACTACCCCTGAGCTGATCTGGTCATCGTATTCGGAGCGCACTAGTTCGTTGTAGATCAGAGAAAATATCTCCTCAACGCGAGGCTCCAGGATCTCTCCAATGATATGTCTCGACAGGGTCCTCGGTCTTCTTCCTCCCACACCGGGCACTTCGATCGTCTCATCTCTTCCTATCAGGGATGAAAGACAGCATCCATATTTGATCTTGATCTTTTCTGCCTCCATCTTGGGTGTCCTGAGGCCCACGGCAATGTCATATGTAAGGTTATCCCCCCCTAAGGCCAGGACCGATGTATGCTTGACAGCCCCTTTTGAAAACACAGCCATATCGGTTGTCCCTCCCCCGAAATCGAGGAGGGCCGTCCCAAGATTGCGCTCTTCCTTTGACAGCACCGCTTCGCTGGATGCCAGGGACTCAAGGACGATATTGCAGACATCCAGTCCTGCCCGATTGGCACACTTAATGATGTTCTGGGCCGAGGTAACTGCACCCGCCACCATATGTACTTTGGCCTCCAGGCGAACACCCGACATCCCAAGCGGGTCCACAATTTCACCCTGATCATCCACAATAAACTCCTGGACCAGGGTGTGAATCACCTCCCTATCCATTGGAATGGCAACTGCACTGGCAGCCTCGATAACGCGCTCAATATCCTTCTTGGTCACCTCCTTTTCCTTGAGCGCGATCACCCCATGGCTGTTAAAGCCCTTTAGATGACCACCGGCAATGCCGGTATATACGGAACTGATCTCGCATCCGGCCATGGTCTCCGCCTCCTCCACTGCCTCCTTTATGGAATTGACGGTCTGCTCTATGTTGATCACAACCCCTTTTCTAAGCCCCTCAGATGGGTGGCCTCCCATCCCTATGATCTCTATCCCATCAGGACGAACCTCTCCCACTACGGCGCAGATTTTGGTCGTTCCGATATCCAGGCCGACAATAATCTCTTTGGACATCTTCCCTTTACCTCCCGACCTCAGAGGGGTCTAAATCTCAGAACCCATGGCCTATTGTTAAATCGGAAACCCTTTCTATCCTGTCAGCCACCCGATACGACCTTCCCTTTGATACCATCTCGAAACGAGACCACCACTCCATCCGTGTAACTCAAATCAATCTTATGCACTTGATCAATACGACCAGCCTCCCTTAGATGCCTTGCCACCTTCCTTAATCTATCCATCTTTCCCACCAAATAGCTCCCCATCAATTTGATCTCCGCCCCCATATTCTTGTAATAGAGGGAGAATATTTCATCCTCTTTTACATTGACTTCCGACAACTGATTCAATGACCATGGCCCTTCTACCGACTCCAGGGCCCTCATGACATAGACAGCCCTTCTCAGCTGTTCCCTCCTCTTTGATCCCTCCCTGTCAACGCCAGTGACGAGTGGGAAATCCACCCCCTCTGTTTGGGAAACCTCCTTAAAGATCTCTCCCTGCCTATTGATATAGTAGAGCTTGTCCATGACGACGACCCCCAAAGGTCGCTCCTCTTCAGCCTGAACAATCAAGGAGTGTGGAAATCGTCTTTCCAACCTGACCGATCTTACCCATGGATGCCCCTCCATCTCTTGTTTCAACTTATTCAGGTTAAGGGCCAGAAGACTCAAATCAGAACTCAGACCGCATGCCTCTATGAGCTCATCTCTGATCTTTTCCTTAACACCATCCACCTCCACCCGTTCAAGCTTCATATAAGGAGAGGAAAGCAGGTAGTGATAGAGAGATAAGAAAGAAACACTGATCACTGCAATAACCGTGGCAAGGATAAAAACCTTGACCATTCCCGATCCAATCCGATGGACCACACTGAAAACAGGAAAAATATATGGCCTACGCCTTTTCCTCTTGACAGGTCGATTTACCAGAATAGCGCGCCTTTTCATTCCTCACCCACCCACCACTCTGATTTCCGGTTCCAGCTTAATGCCCGTCTCTTTTTCCACCCTCTCCTGGGCCAGAGACAGGAGGGCCAATATGTCTTTGGCCTTGGCCCCACCTGTATTAATGAAAAAATTTGCGGGCTTATGGGAGATCATGGCCCCCCCGATCCTCTTCCCCTTGAGTCCTGCCTCCTCGATGAGTCTCCCTGCAAAGTCATCGGGGGGATTCCTAAACACAGAACCGGCACTTGGGTATTCCAACGGCTGGCTCTCCTTTCGCCTCCTAAGACAGTCTGAGATACGCTCCCCTACGACTCCCTCGCCTTCCCGCTCCAACCCGAAAATGGCTCCCACAATCACTGCCCCCTTCTCCAGCTTGAGGGCCCTATAGGAGAACTGGAGCTGAGAACGATCCCTTACCACCAGGTCTCCTCTCGGACTAATCACATGGATTTTTCTGACCCTTGTCCCAATCTCGTACCCAAAGGCCCCGGAATTCATTGCAACCGCCCCACCTACCGTCCCAGGGACCCCGGCTAGGAATTCCAATCCTCCCAGTCCTGAATCCCGGCAATATGCCAGGAGGTCAGGGAGGGAAACCCCTCCACCTGCCATTAGGGGCGAATCATCCGTCTCAGCCCGCTCAATAGCAGCCAGTGGTCCGCGGAGTAAAATGACCAGGCCCCTCAATCCCCCATCCTTTACCAACAGGTTGCTGCCCCTGCCCACCGGCAGATATGGGATATGCTCCTCACCCAGATATGTTATTAACCCCCTAAGCCTTCCCAGGTCTTTCGCTTCATAAAGGGCCTCTGCCTTTCCACCCACCCGGAAGGTGGTGTACTGGTCCATAGGACAGTCAAATAGGACCCCCTCCCCAGCCAACCTGACCAGTTCCTCTCTCTGCCTATTGTCCATGAAGTATCCATAAAGGCTTACAGCCAATAGCTCATATGCCCTA
>JAUUVE010000161.1 GCA_030589715.1 Desulfobacteraceae bacterium
ACCCATTGCAATAACTGCGGCCTCTGCTACAAACGATGTCCGTATAACGCAATACAGCTGGTGGGGGAGGAGAAACCCGCTGTGATAAAGGCCCTCTGCAAGGGGTGTGGACTGTGTGCAGCGGACTGTCCAAAGGAATGTATTACCATTGTACACTACTCAGACGAACAGCTTCTGGCCCAGGTGGAGGCCGCGTTGGATGAGAGGCCCGATAAAAAGATACTCGGCTTTGTGTGTCACTGGTGCGCCTTGGGCGGGGTGGACATGGCAGGTGTCAGCCGGCTCCAGTACCCTTCCAATGCGCGGCTCATAAGGGTAATGTGTTCTGCACGTGTCCCAATCAAGTTGATAGAGCGGGGCTTTGATTTGGGTGCCGCCGGGGTCCTGGTGGCAGGATGCGAGTTCCCGACCTGCCATTACATAACGGGCAACTACGCATGTGAGAGCAGGGTGAAACGCGCCAAGAAGAGACTAGCCAAAAGGGGATATGACCCGGAAAAACTCTGGAATATCTGGTGCTCTGCTGCGGATGGGCCAAAGTTCGCAAACACGATGCGGGAGATGGCAAGACAACTTGACCTTGACCCCGATGTTGCAAAAAAAACCGTGGCACCCTGATGAAGTAGCTTGTATTGCAGCATGAAATGCGACATTGCTGACACTTCATGAACTCACTCTTGGTAAAGTCTTGAGTTTGCCCCGATGTTGCAAAAGGGCCTGGCACTTGTCGAAAAACGGTCATTGATTTCAACATCGGGGTTTGTGTAAATTGCCAATTTCCAGACTTGAATAACAAAAGCCTTCAAGGATTTGGAGAGCTTTTGATGCAACATCGGGGTTGACTGAGGGGTTGAAGAGATATGAGGGGTGATTTGACATTGGCGGAGAAGTTTAGTGATGTTTCTATGTTCAGGACGTGTGAGCAGTGCGGGTGTTGTAGTTCCGCATGCCCCATCACCGGGGTAAATGGCTTTAATGTAAGACAGATCGTAAGACACATTGAGCTTGATCTCATTGATGAGATAGCCGAGACGCCCTATCCATGGGGCTGTACCACCTGTGGCAGATGTGAGGGGGTATGCCCAAATGGAATCGCTATACTTGACATCATACGGCCCCTCCGCTCCATGTCTCCAGAGGAGTTCGTGCCTGCGGCCCCGGTGCCGTGCACAAATGCATGCCCGGCCGGGATAGATGTGCCAGGATATGTCAGACTCATAGCACAGGGGAAAGAGGATGAGGCCTGCCAATTGATCTTGGAGAAGGTCCCCTTTCCCGGTATCTTGGGGAGGGTATGTACACATCCATGTGAAGATAGTTGTAGGAGAGGGGATGTCAATGAGGCCATTTCCATCTGTGCGCTAAAGCGATTCGCAGCGGACAAGGCAGGTGGTTTGCCTGAAGGGGGCCTCAAGGTCGCCGATGATACCGGCCACAAGGTGGCCATAATCGGGGCTGGCCCTGCGGGTCTGACAGCGGGCTTCTATCTGCGAAAAATGGGCCATCAGGTGACCATCTTTGAGGCAAGGCCCAAGCCAGGGGGGATGATGAGGTATGGAATCCCTTACTACAGGTTACCGGAGGATGTCCTGGAAAGGGAGATTGATCACATCCTGGGGCTGGGGATCGAGCTTAAGACAGGCAAGGCGCTTGACAAAAATTTTGATCTAGGACAGTTGAAGGAGGAAGGTTTTGAGGCGGTCTTTATGGCCTTGGGCCTTCAGAGGAGCAGAAGGATAGAACTGGAAGGGGCAGGACTGGATGATGTCTTCTGGGGGATTGATTTTCTAACGGAAGTAAATGAGGGAAAAGAGATCGGTCTAAAGGAGAGGGTGCTGGTCGTGGGCGGTGGCAATGTCGCGGTGGACGTGGCCCTCACCGCATTGAGAGTTGGGGCCACGGATGTAACCCTTGCCTGCCTTGAGAGCAGGGAGGAGATGCCCGCAAACCCGTGGGAGATTGAAATGGCCCTGGAAGAAGGAGTAAGATTGCTGCCCTCCTGGGGGCCTCAGCGTATCATGGGGGAAAACGGAAGGGTCACAGGGATAGAGCTTGTCAGGTGTAGCTCGGTCTTTGATGATGATGGGAACTTCTGCCCTGCCTTCGATGATACCAAGGAGACGGTTGAGGCAGATCAGGTTATCTTGGCCATAGGCCAGACCGCCCATCTTTCCTGTCTTGGCGGCAAGGAGTCATACAAGGTTGAAAAGGATCTGATAGTGGTTGATCCCGAGACCCACCAGACAGATCTCCCCGGTGTTTTTGCCGGAGGAGATGTGGTTACCGGTCCTGGCACCATCGTAGAAGCGATCACAGCCGGCAGGGGGGCCGCAAGCTCCATGGATCGGTTCCTGGGTGGGGGTGGGAATACGGAAGAATGGGGAATGCGGAGTGCGGAATGCGGGATTAAAAGTCAGGAATATGACGGGAAGAGGGAAAAGGGATTTGCAGATCTTGGACGCACTGAGGCTCCCACCTTATCACTTTCAGAAAGGCATGAAGGGTTCCCAGAGGTTGAACTCTGTTTCAGTGAGGACCAGGCCATTATGGAGGCAAATAGATGTCTCCAGTGCGATCTTGAGCTGGCCTTGGCCGGAAGGGACCAAGATGGATAATAAACGGAGGGATTGCCATGACGAAACTCGACGATCTCATCTTTCTTGATGCCACGGCCCAGGCGGAGCTTGTCCGTAAGAAGGAAATCCAGGCAATTGAACTGGTGGAGGCGGCCGTCGAGCGTATTGAGCAACTGAATCCGATCCTTAATGCGGTGGTCACACCCATGTATGAACAGGCGAGGGAAGCGGCAGCAGGCGATCTGCCTGGGGGACCCTTTACCGGTGTGCCCTTTCTGATCAAGGATCTGCTGGCCTATTACAAGGGCGTACGTATGACGTTAGGGTCCCACCTCATGAGTGACTTCATACCCGACCACGACAGTGAATTGGTACTCCGGATGAAGCGGTCGGGGCTGATTATCCTCGGGAAGACCAATACACCGGAGTTTGGTATCCTGCCTACCACCGAGCCCCATCTATTCGGACCCAGCCGTAACCCATGGGATACCGAACGGACCACGGGCGGCTCAAGCGGGGGCTCGGCCGCTGCAGTGGCTGCAGGTATGGTACCCATGGCCCATGGGAATGATGGCGGCGGATCCATCCGGATTCCGGCATCATGCTGCGGGCTTTTCGGGCTTAAGCCCACCCGTGGGCGCAATCCGCTGGGTCCCGATTTTGGCGATATCATGGGCGGACTGGTGGCCGAGCATGCCATCACCCGATCGGTAAGGGACAGCGCCGCCTTGCTGGACGCCACGGCGGGTCCGGACATTGGCGACCCTTACTGGGCTCCGCCGCCAGGGTGTCCCTGCCTTCAGGAGGTGGGTGTTGAGCCAGGGCGGCTGCGTATTGCATTTATCACCGAGACTACAACCGGTGGGCGGGTACATCCCGACTGCGTTAGCGCGGTGAAAGATGCAGCAGCCCTTTGTGAGGAGCTGGGTCACGAGGTGGTGGAAGCGGCCCCGACAGTGGGTGGAGAACTGGTGAGCAAGAGCTTCATGGTCCTTTGGTCGTCAGGGTGTGCAGCCACCCTCGAGGGAATAGCCCACATGACTGGCAAAAGACCCGGTCCGGAAAAGGTTGAGCCTCTCACCTGGGCACTTTGCGAGATGGGGCGCAAGCACAATTCTACGGAATACGTGCTGGCCATTCAGACGCTTCAGCGTGAGGCACGTCAAGTGGCGCGCTTTTTTGTTGATTATGATGTGTTGCTTACCCCCACCTTAAGAGAGCCGCCTGTACCGCTCGGCACCTTTGATTCTACACCAGATCAACCACTCAAGGGTCTGGATCGAGCCATAGAATTCGTACCCTTTACACCTATCTGCAATGTCACGGGACAACCCGCCATTTCTGTCCCCCTGTTCTGGAATGGCAAAGAACTTCCCGTGGGGGTCCAGTTTGTCGGACGCTTTGGGGATGAGGCGACCCTGTTTCGGCTTGCTGCGCAACTGGAAGAGGCAAGGCCTTGGGCAGGCCGGCGTCCAACGCTGTTGGAAGGATCATCCGATGGGGCATGATCATTCACATGCGGCTAAATCCACGGCCCGCCTGTTTATTACAATGATGCTCAACTTTGCGATCACTGTCGCGGAAGTGATTGGCGGGATTATATCCGGGAGCCTGTCCCTGATCTCAGACGCCCTGCACAATTTCAGCGATGGGATCGCCATCATAGTTGCCTACATTGCCATTCGCCTGAGTGAGCGTACCAGGACTGAAAGCTACACATTCGGATTGAAGAGGGCCGAAATTATCGCAGCCGTTATCAACTCTGCGGTCCTGGTTGCCATCTGTTTTTTTCTGATAAGGGAGGCCTATGAGCGATTTATAAGCCCTGAGCCGATTAAAGGGGCCCTCATGGTGGGGGTGGCCTCAATTGGATTGCTCGCCAATATCATCGGAACCCTTTTGCTTAGAAAGGGATCCAAGGATAACTTGAATATCCGGGCCGCGTACCTTCACCTGTTCAGTGACGCTGTCTCCAGCGTGGCAGTTATCCTTGGGGGCATATTTATCTACTTCTTTGATGTGTACTGGGTGGACCCACTACTAACGGTCCTTATATCCCTTTATGTCCTCAAGGGAAGCTGGGATATTATAAAGGAGGCCACCACTGTAATCATGATGGGCTCGCCCAAATCGGTTTCACTGAGAGAGGTTCAAGAGGATGTTGAGTCAATTCCAGGCGTAAAAAACATACATCATGTCCACATTTGGATGCTCAACGAGAAGAACATTCAATTCGAGGCACACGTGGACATAGAGGATATGATGGTAAGTGAAAGCGACAAACTAAGAGAGCAAATCGAAGGCAAGCTGGGCCGGCGCAATATCACTCATGTCACCTTGCAGTTTGAGTGTGACAGCTGCGATACTAAGGCCTTGATTTGATTGTTCTTGTTTTTCTAACATGGGGTAGCGAGGGCTTGGATGGTTTTCAAGGGGTCTCCTGATCCTGAAAATCAGGACATAAGGAAACTTGCAGAAGAGATCATAAATGGACAGGGCACCATGACCCTTGCCACAGCCAAAGGAGATGTGGCCTGGGCAGCAGCGGTCTACTATGTATATTTGAATTCCCACTTTTACTTCTTCTCCGACCCTGAATCCAGACATATCCAGGAATCCCTGGCGAGCGGGCAAGCATCTGCAGCCATCCATGCGGCTGCATCCACCTGGCAGGAGATCCGTGGTATACAGATGTCGGGCAGAATAGGGACGGTTTCTGTGGGGCCTGAGGCAGTAAAGGTTATCCGGGCCTACCTAAAAAAGTTTACTTTTACAAAGGAGTTCTTTGAATCAGGTCAGTCACTGGATCTGGCTGCGTTTACAAAGCGCTTTAGGGTAAGGCTCTATAATCTAAAACCCTCCCTCATTTATTACTTGGATAACGGCATACGCTTTGGATTTAGAGAGAAAGTTGATCTCTGAAAGGATTCCAATATTTGGTATCCGTGACCACCACCAGTACTCATAGATGCCGCTATTCAGTGAGAACAGGTTCAATCGAAAGTGCTTTCGTGAAATTAACCGAATCGAAGCGCAACTCTTGAAGCGTCGAGGAGATACGTATGAGGATTGGGATCGACGTTGACGGCACGTTCACGGGTGTTGTCTTGGTTGATGAAACCACCGGGACATTTTATTGCACGAAGACCCCGACGACCCATCATGACCTTGCCGAAGGTGTTCTGAGAGGTCTTGTGTGAAAGGGGGAC
>JAUUVE010000356.1 GCA_030589715.1 Desulfobacteraceae bacterium
CCCCCCCCAATCCTGCTGCAATGCTGGAAAGGACTACCACTCCCACGGCCTGACGAAGGGCCCCCCTGTCCTTCTCAACCTCTTCATACAGGCTGGCATCCAGCTTGGCAGCTCGAAAAATCCGATTGCCAAAAGTACCCAGTCTATCTCCCCCTTGCTATGTTAACCATTTAGAAACCTATCTTCCGTAAACCGACGGCCCCTGATGACCACCTCTACCTCCCCACCCAAAAACTTATGACCGGCCTTTAAGCCCGATCTCTTCGGCCACCTCCTGCATCCCCATGATTGTATCTGTAATAAGGTCTGAGAGCTCCATCTCCAACATCCCGGCCCCCTTTTCTATAATAGACCTGTTTACGCCGGCAGCAAACCTCTTATCCTTCCATTTCTTCTTTACGGATTTTGTCTTTACATCCAGCACGCTCTTGGAGGGGCGGACCAAGGCCGTGGTCACCACCAGACCGGTAAGCTCATCTATGGCATAGAGGACCTTTTCGAGTTCTGTTTGTGGTTCCACATCTGAACAGATCCCCCAACCATGGCTTACCGCTGCCCGGATGTACTCCTCAGGCCAGGAGTTTTCTTTAAGGATCTCCCCTGTCTTGTGGCAGTGCTCTTCGGGGAATTGTTCATAATCAAGGTCATGGATCAGGCCAATAATTCCCCATTTCTCTTTGTCCTCTCCCCGCTTTTGGGCAAAATATCGCATGACCCCTTCCACTGCCAATGCATGTTTGATAAGGCTCTCACTCTTGTTGTATTCCGTAAGAAGCTTGTAGGCCTCTTCCCGGGTAGGAACCTCTGGGTTCATCACATACCTCCTTTATTATGAATACGATGCCTTTATAACAAAAAAAGATCTTAACAACATCCTCATATTGTACAGCCCTATCCAGAACTACCATTGATCTGGTCTGGACAGTTGATACGGCTTTGTTATAAGAATTCGAATTTGCCGACTTTTATTTTATTTATTTATGACATGTCTGGGATAAGCTTATACCTGAGGGCTGATCGATCATGAACATTAATTGCCAGGAGCACCGGAAATCAATGGAACTGCTTAGCCTCCGCCTACAGCTAAAAAAAGGCCTATGCCATTCTAAAAAGCGAAAGGAGATAGAAAAGAGGATCAAGCGACTTGAAAAAGAGCTCAAACTGGATTGAGAATCAAAAATTCTTTGAACTGTCCACCATCAAGGTCACAGGTCCATCGTTGACCAGGTAGACATCCATCATTTCCTGGAACTCGCCACTGGCAACAGGGATCTCCTCTTCACTCAAGAGCCCAATAAAATGCTCGTAGAGTTCCCTCGCCTTCTCCGGCTTGGCTGCCTGGGCAAATGAGGGTCTACGTCCTTTTCGACAGTCCCCCCAAAGTGTAAATTGAGACACTACCAGGGCGGCTCCTCCTACCTCCTTCAATGAAAGATTCATAAAACCCTTTTCATCCGGGAAAATCCTCAGGTGAGCTATCTTTTTGGCCATGTATTCACAGTCCTTCTCCGAATCATCCTCCCCAACACCCAACAAGATCAGAAGACCCTGCTCGATGGCACCGACGGTCCTGCCCTTGACTTCAACCTTTGACTCTTTTACCCTCTGAACCACAGCTCTCATAACTCACGCTTTCGCAATATTGTAACCAGTCCTCCACCGGGCCCTGGTGGTAGACAATAACACTCCCATGAAACCTTCACTGATCCTCATAAACCCCTGGATTTACGATTTTGCGGCCTATGACCTCTGGTCCAAACCGTTAGGACTGCTTTATCTTGCTGCCTTTTTAAGAAACTGCGGATTCCAAATATATCTCATTGACTGCCTGGATGCGCATCATCCTCTGATGATAGGCGATCCCTCCATAAAGAGACCTAAGAGGCGTTTATATGGGACCGGTAAGTACTGGAGGAAAGAGATCCCTAAGCCACCGCCACTAAAGGACATCCCCAGGCCTTACAGCATCTACGGCATCTCGCGCAGGGTATTTGAAGAAGAATTGAGATCCATCCAGAGGCCGGCCGCTATACTTGTAACATCCCTCATGACCTATTGGTACCCGGGGGCAATAGAGGTCATCGCCCTGGCCAAGAAAAACCACCCAGGGGTCCCCGTCATACTCGGGGGCATATATGCCAGGCTGTGTAATGACCTCGCCACAAGGAATTCAGGCGCAGACAGTGTTTCAACCCTCACAGACCCTGCCTCCCTTCTGAGGGTCCTCGAGGACCATGACGTCCACGCACCAGGACCTTTACTGGATTCGGGCCCTCCGCCTTACCCCGCCTTTGATCTCCTGGGGAAGATCGAATATGTCTGCCTTTTGACTTCTACAGGGTGTCCCTTCCGCTGCCCCTATTGTGTCAGCCATTTCCTAAATCCTCAAATGAGCCGAAGGGATCCGGCGGAGGTCTTAGACGAGATCCTGTACTGGCACAGAAATTTTGGTGTCCGCGACTTTGCGTTCTACGATGACGCGCTCTTGATCTCTTCGGATACCCATCTGGCGATTCTGCTAGAAGGCATCGAAAGGCTCCGCTTGGACCTTAGATTCCATACCCCCAATGCACTTCACGTGAGGGAGGTCACCGCTGACGTGGCAACCCTCATGCGGCGGAGCGGCTTTCGCACCATACGCCTCGGGTTGGAGACTTCGGACTTTTCCCTCCATCGCAACTTTGGCGATAAGGTTGCTGAAGGTGATTTCGAGCGGGCCGTCAATAACCTCCTGAGGACCGGTTTCACAAGGGATCAGATAGGGGTCTACATCCTCATTGGCTTACCCGGACAATCGGTGGATTCAGTGATGGCTACGGTTGATTTTGTGGATAGAGTAAGTGCCACCCCCTATCTCTCCGAATACTCTCCCATACCCCACACACCACTATGGGAAAAGGCAGAGGGTTACTCCAGATACGACCTTTCAGAGCCCCTTTTCCACAATAATACACTCCTGCCCTGCTGGGGTGAGGCCCAGCTAGCTGAACTTCCCCGACTGAAGAAACGTGTACTTGAAATTAAAGAGAAGTACAGATAGCCCAACCATTTCAAAACGAAAGGAATCGAGGCACACAACTGCAAGCCAAGTTTTGAGAATCTACTTAGTGTCTGACCGAAAACCTTGAGATAAAGATTTTCAATTTAGCTGAGACACCATCAACAAGCTAAAATTGCTTCTTTTTTTAAATCCGCAATCCCTGGCCC
>JAUUVE010000011.1 GCA_030589715.1 Desulfobacteraceae bacterium
AATCCAACTGAATTTTGTGGTCATAGCATTTTTGGTTTCAAAATATCAAATGTGGCGAATCCTGCGCTAAGCGGGAATGAAATCAAACAACCGAGGCCGGAATTACGACTTCTTGCTTTTATTTTGTTTCACAATGAGACGATCCTCAAGGTTAAATTCTTTGTTTTCCTACGTCCCTCGTCACTCCTTGATCGTTATTCGATTACTATTACACAGGTAACTTAAATTGCCAGTTTTGCAGAAAGAACTTTCAGGACACGGCAATAGTGACCTGTGACGCGTTATCCTTCACCCGTGTCCCGGCAAGTTGCAACTTCAAAAAGACCCAGGGGGCGCCAAACCCTCCCCACAGTCCCACCAGGCCATATCGAACAAATCTAAATAGCAGCTCAGGCTCAATCCCCGAGAATACCACCCTCAACCCCTGCCTAAGACAGAAAAGCCCCCCAACCCCCACTATAAAGCGCAGCACCCGCTCCCACAAGATGCACCCCGCCTCAAAGCCGACCCATCGGCCCTCTAACGCAAACCCAAGACCTATCCCCATCAGAGTGGCCCACACCTTGATGCCGTATTCCTTGCTCCCTGGGAGAATCAGGAACAGGAAAGTCGGCACTATCAACGCCGCACCCACTTGCCAACCCAGACCCTTCTCCCCAAACCACGCCTCCACAGCCGGCCCCAACCAACGGTAGATCAACAGGAGCGCCGCCCCCAGTACGTAGCCGCCCAACAGGTCGGTGGGAAAGTGGACCCCCAGATAAATCCGAGAAAGGGGTACGGCTACCATCAGAAAACCAGCCGCTACCCACAGCCATGTGCGTCGGAACCGCAAGGCAAGATAGCCCCATACCACAACTGTATTCTGGGTGTGCCCACTGGGAAACCCGCCCCCTCCGGCCTTGTATAGTTGCTGCACTCGATGATCATATTGAAAGGGCCTCGGTTGATCTGCCAAGACCTTGGCGCCCAGGTTCACGTAGCTGGAGAGGAGGAAGAGAATAGTAAGCCTGATACCGCTTCGGCGATCCACGCACCAGTAGATAATAGGCAAGAGGAGCATAAAGAAGACCTCTCCACCCATGGAGGTCAGGGTCTTGAACGGCAAGTCCAGGGTGGGGCTAAATTTCTGGAACCAGAGGACAACCCTTATCCCCCAGTCCAAGGCGCCTTCCATCTTCTAACTCCTTCCAAGCAGTCTAGGCATCCATAATACTTACGATTACAATAGCCTTATCTACGGAGATCCGTGGTTTACACCCCGCGGGGATACCGCCTCCTTGTCGGACAACCAGATCTTATATCCCGCATCCCTCAGGGCATCCATCACCCCTTTCACGTGGTCGTGACCCCGTGTTTGCAATACGAACTCCACTTCGGCCAGTTGGAGAGGCAGTTGGGTGAATGTGCGCTGGTGGTTCACCTGGACAATGTTGGCCTCTGCTTCGCCGATCCGCCTGGTAACATCCGCCAGGGTCCCCGGGACATCCCTTATATCCACGCAAAGCCGGATCAATTGACCCTGACGCACCAGACCACGCTGTATGATCGAAGACAGGATGGACAGGTCTATGTTCCCACCAGAGATAATCAAACAGACCTTCCGTCCTGAAAAACGATCCCGATACCTTAACAACGCGGCTAACCCTACTGCCCCCGCACCCTCAACTACCGTCTTCTCCACCTCCAGCAAGAGGAGCACGGCCCGCTCTATGACGTCTTCCTCCACAACCAGGAGATCATCCACAAGTTCCCTGACAATCGGCAAGGTCAGCCGCCCCGGTTCTTTTACTGCGATACCCTCTGCCATGGTAGACGTGCCAAATTTACCGGGAACGCCTCTTAAGGCGCTCAACATCGAAGGAAAACGGGCAGTCTGGACCCCAACAATATCAATCGAGGAACTTATTCCTTTTGCGCCGATGGCCATGCCCGATATGAGCCCGCCCCCGCCCACAGGTACTACCAGAACCTCTAAATCGGGGTGTGCCTCCAAAATCTCTAAGGCCATGGTCCCTTGGCCCGCAATGACCTTTGGATCGTCGTATGGGTGAATTAGCTTGAGCCCCCTCTCTGTCATGATCTTCCGGGCAAACTCGGCCGTCTTATCAAACGTGTCGCCATGCAGAATAACCTCCGCGCCAAAGGCCCGGGTGTGCTCCACCTTAATGCTGGGGGTAAAACGTGGCATGACGATCGTGGCGGGGATGCCCAAACGTTTGGCATGATAGGCAACGGCCTGGGCATGATTTCCGGCGGACATGGCGATCACACCCTGCCGGCGCTCATCATCACTCAGGGAAATGAGCTTGACCAGTGCCCCGCGCTCTTTAAATGAGGCCGTAAACTGGAGATTATCCAGCTTGAGTATTACTTCAGCACCCGTGATTTCCGAAAGGGTACGTGAGTGTATGGTGGGACTGTGGACCAGGTTATTGCGGATCGCCGCGGCTGCATCGCGTATATCTTTGAGTGTTATCTTCATTCACAGACCAGCCTTTTTCTGGGTATATACCTAAATCTTTAAAATTCGTCCATACATAATAGTCTTTTAGATCGATTTCATAATCCTTTGATTTCTCTTGACCATTCCAATACCATAAAGTATTTATGTTGACTATCAATTCTCATTTCCGATTCCGAATTGAACTAACCCGAAACCGTGTTTTTCTATAAGTCAACCCTATGAGAAAAAGGAGGTGCACCCATGGGTTACTGGTTTGATGATCCCACCCTGAAGGCGCTGGCACCACTGGCCCTCTCGAGTTCGATCAGGGGCCTGACCACCATCTTTAACACACCAAAAATCTATGCCGGGTTTAATGTGATCCCGGAAGGACCGGTTATTGGACCAACCACCATGGATGCCCTGGAAAACAGATGTAAGAAAAAACTGGCCTTCGTGGTCACCGATGAGTTCAATGAGCGCTACGCCAAAAAAGCGGTCCAGTTTCTTCAGTCCGGAGGTTTTACCACCGAGGTGTGGGCCAAGGTCTTGCCTGAAGCACCCATGGAAAATGTAATAGAGTGTGCAAAGGCCATCAAGACCTTCGAGCCGGACATGATCATGGCCGTGGGTGGAGGTTCGGTGATGGATTTGTCCAAGGGGGCATGGATCCTATATGAAAGGCCCGATTTGACCGATTTGGGTATGATCTCCCCCCTTGACAAACTCAACCTCAGACAGAAGGCCATGCTGGTCGCCGTGCCTACCACCTCCGGCACGGGCTCAGAGAGCACGGGAGCGGCAGTGTTTCACGATAGTTCTGCAAACCGCAAGATACCGGTCGCTCATGACGAGCTGGTGCCGGATGTATGTATCCTTTCACCGGAGTTCACCATATCCATGCCGCCGGAGCTGACGGCTGGGACAGGTCTGGATGTTCTGGCTCACGCAATGGATGCCGCTATCGCCCCATCGGGCAACGAGTATACTGTGCCATTGGCCCTCAAAGCGACCGAAATGGTCTTCCAGTGGCTACCCCGTGCTTACAAAAATGGCGATGACCGTGAGGCCCGATTTCGGATGATCATCGCCGCCAACATTGCCGGCATCGCCTTCGGGCAAAGTGGCTGCCACCTCACCCACAGCTTCGGCCATTCGCTGGGTGCTGTCTATGAGATGCATCATGGCCTTTGTGTGGGCTTCTTTATCCCGCATTCATTTCAGTTTTGCTCGAAGGTGACTGACAAGCATCTGGCGATTTGCAAGTCCTTAGATATACCGGCCCCCAATGCAGAGGAAGGTCTCCGTAATCTGTTAGCCAAAGTCAGGGAATTGCTGACCGAGCTGAATGTCCCGCTGGCATTAAGGGACTTTGGCATCACCGAGGATGATTTTGAGGCGAAACTGCCCAAATTGGTGGAATATGCGTACGGCGATGTCGACACCTTCCTCAGCCCCCGGCCTATTACCGCCGAGCAGTGTGAGAAGGTCATGCGATACGCATACGAAGGCAAGGACATCGATTTCTAAGGGAGGATGAAGCCATGAAAGGATATCACGGCAGGTTTTTGGAAGTGGACTTGACCAATCGAACCACTCAGGACCTCCCTCTTTCGGAGGAGTTCTGTAAGCAATATATCGGTGGCGCCACCATGGCGGCCGCACTCATTTATGACCGGATAACCCCGGACATGGATCCTCTTTCCCCGGAAAACCCACTGGTAATGGCCACAGGCCCCTTCACCGGCACCCCCATTCCAATGTGCAGCCGGTATGCGGTTGCCGGGATCTCTCCGTTAACTGGATTCTGGGGGGAAGCGACCAGTGGCGGTGTCTTCCCCTTCCGCCTGAAAGGATCGGGATGGGATAGGATTATCGTTACCGGCAAGGCCGATAGCCCTGTTTTTCTCTTGATTAAGGATGGTCAGGCCCAAATCCGGGACGCATCAAGCCTGTGGGGCAAAGACAGTTACGATACCCAGCAAACGATCAAGGACGAGCTAGGTGACGACAAGGTAAGCGTGGCCTGCATTGGCCCTGCCGGAGAAAGGCTCATCAGATACTCCTGCGTCATGAACGACAAGGGGCGGGCGGCCGGACGTTGTGGGATGGGCGCCCTGATGGGTTCAAAAAATCTCAAGGCGGTGGCCGCCTCTGGTAGCAAGAGGCCGGATTTTGCCGATGCCGGAAAAGTCCCCGAACTGGCGAAACAGGCCGTCAAAGACATCAATGGCAATCTCGTCTCCGTGGCCTTCCGCGAGTATGGGACGTTGATGTATATGGACATGGGCATGACCCTCGGGGATACCCCTTCAAGATACTTTACCAAGAGTGTCTTTCCGGTAAGCGGGGTTACAGGGCAGGCACTCAGGGAAAAATATTCGGTCTCAAACTATGCCTGCCGTGGCTGCCCCATAGGATGCGGCCGTCAACTAAAGGACTTCAAGCCAGGACTTGATGTGGACGGACCGGAATACGAAACAGCGGTGGCCTTTGGCCCCTTATGCCTGAACATCGACTTTGATTCCATAATTGAGGCCAACCATCTGTGTAACGTTCAAGGTATCGACACGATATCGGCCGGCGTAACGATTGCTTATGCGATCTATCTCTACGAACAGGGTGCTTTAAGCAAAGACAGGGTCGGGTTTGAACTCAAATGGGGTGACGGCAAGGCCATCCTCAAGTTGCTTCAGATGATTGTCAACCAGGAAGGTATCGGTGAACTGCTCTCCAATGGCACATTGGCCATGGCACGTGAACTGGGCCGGGATGAGGGAGAGGCCGCCCAGGTAAAGGGGCTGGAGATGCCCATGCATGAGGGCCGGGCGTTCCATGGCCTTGCCGTATCCTACGCCACGGGCCCGCGTGGTGCCTGCCATCTCAAGGGAGATTATTACAACATTGATCTGGGCAACATGGTCCTGGAATACATGATCCTGCCCAGCGACAGGCTTTCGTCCGAAGGTAAGGGTGAGCCCGCAGCTAAGTTCCAGAGTTTCAAAGATCTCTTTGATGCCCTGACCCTGTGCAAGTTTGCCCCGTTACAGGTGCCCCAGCTCTGTGAGATGCTCAACGCGCTCACGGGCTGGGAGTTCAGTCCGGAAGACTTGCTGGCAGCCGGAGACCGGTCGGTAAATATCAAGCGGGCGATCAGCAACAAGCTCGGAGTCACAAGAGAACACGACACCCTCCCCGAGATCTGCCTCAAACCCCTTGACGAAGGGTCCACAGCCGGGATCCGGCCTGATCTTGAAATGATGCTCAAAGAGTACTATGAGTACCGCGGTTGGGACTGGGAAACCGGGAAACCTACCAAAGAAAAACTCACCGAGTTGGGTTTAGAAAAGGTAGCCAAAGACCTGTATCAATAATGAAGATCGCCGCCATTTTTCAAGGCATACTGGCCGACTGGGTGGGTACCCCGTCGGCCAGTTTTGAACTCCCGGAAGGTGCCACTTATGGAGACCTTCTGAATGAGATCGGCCTCCGGTACAGAAAAAACATGCCCGAGCAATTATGGGACCATAAAAACAATAGCTTCAGGAAGCAAGTTCGCGCTCATGCAGATGGAAGCACATTTGAATCTCTCGATACCCCTTTGCACAAAGGAGACGAGATAACATTTCTTCTCATGATAGCCGGTGGATAAACTATACCTCGTCATATCCCTATATCTGCTTTAACGTTTTTGATTTTGTTGAATAATCTCCTCTTAACTAAAGTGATCGGTTCCAGGTTCAAAGGTTATAATCTACTGATATCCTTAACTTTATAACACAATGCACAGATTAGTCTCTTTCACCCATTGGGTGATACATAACATTCGCCCCTATTGACGCGTCATCCTTTTGTTAACAGCCAGTTAGGGCTCTTCAACCGGGAACAGTGAACGTTGAACCGCTCAACCCAGCTTTATCTTTTACGGCTAAGCGTGTACTATGGCCGACACAACCCGGAAAGGGGGTTCTCATGAGAAAGTCGATCAGACTCTTGTCAAAATTAACCTTTTTGATGACCATGATTTTCCTGCCAATTCTTGCTCCGTCCCCTGCCCTTGCCCAAGAGATCAAGGTAGGGGTAATTCTACCCCTGACTGGGAAGCTTGCCCGGTTTGGAGAGATTGAAAGGGACTCATTCTTGATAGCGGTAGAAGAGATTAATGATGTTGGCGGCATCCATGGAAGGATGATAGCCCTGATCATCGAGGACACCGCCTCCAGACCCGGGATAGGCCGCTTGGCCATCAAGAAATTGATCTCAAAGGACAAGGTTGTTGTGGTAGGCGGGGGCTGCTCCTCTCCTGTAACCTATGAGGCTGCGGCCCTGGCCCAAGAGGAGGAAGTCCCCTTTCTTGTAAATACCGCCTCCGCAAACAAGATCACCGAAGAGGGATGGAAATATGTCTTTAGGCTCAACCCTCCGGTTAGTGAGTATCCGAGGGCCCTTACCTCCTTCCTGAAAGATGTGGCCCGTGTCAGGACCGCCGCGCTCCTCTATGAGGAGAGCCCCTTTGGACGGTTCGGGCTAAAGAAGTTTCTAAGGATGTGTAAGAGATCGGGTTTTAAGGTGGTGATGAGAAGGGGTTATGAGGTAGATAGGGTCGATTTTAAGCCGCTTCTAATCCGACTGATCAAAAAAAAGCCCGAGCTTGTCTACCTGGTCACCCATGCGACAGATACCTCCATGATCATGCACCAGGCAATGGAGCTGAATTTCAACCCCAAACTCTTTGTGTGGCGTGCCCCCGGACTCACAATACCGGAATCCTATAGATACGCAGGGCATGCCTCAGAATACCTCTTTTCCCCTGCCCTCTGGTCCCCCCACCTACCCTACCCCGGGGCCAAAGACTACTATGACAAGTTCGTTGAGAGATTCAATTCAACCCCAGGCTACCACGGCGCAGAGGCCTATGCAGCCATGCATGTTATTGCGGATGCCCTGAGGCGGGCCAGATCCTTGACCCCAAAGGATGTAAGAGACGCCCTGTCAAAGACCGACATCATGACGGTCTTCGGACCGGTCAAATTCATCTCCTATGGGAAAAAGGCCCAACAGAACCTGCTTACCACACTACTAGTCCAGAGGATAGGCAGGAGGCTTGAGGTGGTCTGGCCCGAAGCGATAGCTACTAAGAGGTATGTCTGTCCCGTGCCCAAGTGAAACGAAAGATAAGACTTTTCCAGCCTAATTCCAAGCCCACTTATTCCGTCGTTCCGAGCCGATTTTTTTATCAATAGGTTGTGCTCTCGGCCCACACAAATTGCCAACCCAGCGGAATCATGACAATATTTAGGGATATTGCAATGATTTGCTGAGAAAATATCTGTACATAGACTTGATAAGCCTGTTTAACAAAAAATGGTTATATAGTTTATCAACTCAACTAAAGGAGAGTAAGAATATGCAATTAGGGAAAATTATCGATTTAAGCATGACGATAGAAGAGGATATGCACCTCTTTCCTGGTATTCCTGAGCCGTCTTTTACTCGGGTAAAAACGCATGATCAGAACGGCATCCAGGTTACAAGGCTGGAGACGATCCTCCATGCTGGTACCCATGTTGACTCACCACGTCACGTTCTGAAGGATGGCGAAACCATCAGTGAAACTTCTCTGGACAAGCTCATGGGTGAGGCTGTGGTTCTAGACCTGAAATACAAGTCCCCGGGGAGCGTAATTACTGCAGATGATTTCAAAAAATACGCTGGGGATATGCGAAAAAATGATATCGTGATCCTCAACACCGGATACGAGAATTATTCAGATCCAGATCAGTATTGTATTGTCGCACCAGAGGCTGCTTATTGGCTAGTCGATCATGAAATCAAGTGTATGGCAGTGGACATGCTATCTTTGGACCCAATTCACTCAAAAAATGGAAGGGCTTCGAAGCAAACCCACCCTTCCCATCATATTATCCTGGGTGCTGGAATTCCTCTGATTGAGAGCATGATTAACCTAGATTCACTCACAAAGAGAAGAGTATTCCTCTGTTGTCTACCCTTAAAAATATCGGGCAGTGATGCGGCGCCGGCACGCGTCATTGCTATGGAAGTTGACTAGGAGATGCGCCAAAGCTAGAGCCCCAGCGCCGCTGTGGAGGCCGCAAAGATGGCGATGGCCAGTAAAACACGCCACCGCATCATTACCGGAAATGATGCACTTTCCCGTACTGGTGTAATTCCTTCGGGTGTTCTACGGACAGCTGGAGTTCTCTGCTCTTTCACAGAGCTAAAGCCGGAGAATGCGATTGCACTGGCAAGGGGCAACACCGCAAAAGTACACGGACTGAAGGAGGGAGTAATCGAATAGGCAAGACCTGTTGATTGGGTGATCATGGATGCCCCCCTCTATTCCGCAGGAGAGACGGACTAGAGGCGATCAAGGCTGGTAACACCTCTGGCATTATCATGGTGATGGTCCAACAAAAGTCGCAATACACGATAACCTAATCGTGAGCGTATTTATCAATTGGGAGACGAAAAGAGAAGGCTTGCGAGTGCTCCTGTGGTAAGGAACAGCATATGTTCTGAAACTTTTTAAAGGAGAGGATTTATGATTCGGATCGATTTAGAGAAATGTACCGGGTGTAAAACCTGTGAGGTTGTCTGCCAGGTGGAAGCCATCCGGGTAATAAAAAAGAAAGCTAAAACGAACGAGGACTGCGTTAACTGTGGAGCCTGCACAAAGGTTTGCCCTGTAAATGCCCTCACCAGGGATGCGATACCCGACACGGGCGCAATGAGCTGCAACTACTGTCCGATTCGCTGCGAGATCAAACCGGGAAACATGGGCGCTTGCCTCCGGTATAGGAACGATGGCAAAAAACTTGTTCGGAATACCCTTCTTGTATTCTACCGTGACGTCACCGATGTTATCCCGAAGGAATACTATCCTGCAATTACCAAACCGCTTATCACCGGTATCGGGGCGGGTACCACATCTCCGGATAGCCGCCCTGCCCCCTACATCGTACAGGAGAAGGTGGATGGTGTAGATGTGATTACATGTGTGACCGAATGTCCCTTCACGGTGAACGGGATTAAAGTTAAGATTGATAGCGACACTTTCATCGGCAATGAAGGTTCCGATGTGACCTACCATAAACGACGTATTGGAATGGTGACCACCGAGGAGTACAGTGCCACCATTCTCGCCTTGGGAGGACTCCGTACGACGGGAGGAGAGAACGGTATGTTGTCTGTCAAAGTTGTAACCGATATCGCCAACAAAAAACGGGTTCCCTTGGCAGTTAAGGGGGGAGCAAAGCTCGAGATCCAGGTCTCTCAGCCTCCCGTTATCAACCGAGTTATTTCGGGAAAGATAGCTGTTGGGTGTGGCAGTGCGACTGCAGGCCTTTTCGCGTCTTTTTTTGCGAAGGCAGCAGATGAGGTGATCGTCCTGGACCATCAGCTTACCTCCCTTTTCTCAGAACACTCCTCCGGACGGTACGTCAATGTCTTACCATCAGGTATCGTGCTCAGGTATCAGCAATCCACTCCGGGACGGTACTTCGGCATAAAAGGTGATGGTATCGGGGGAACCAATATAATCAACCCTCTTGATATCATTGACATGGAGAAGAGTAAGGTTCGCCCCGGTTTGACACTCCTCGTAACCGAACCCACTGGAGAATTCTATGCCTTTTTTCGCTTTGAGAATGGTAGGTTTGTTGAGATCAGCCCTACCGCTGACGCGCTTGAGGCGACAAACGAGATCTCCTCCAGTTGTGAACCCTCTGGGGTTTCAGCCATGTTCATAGGCGGTGCAGGAGGGGCTTCCCGGGCTGGGATTACTAAGAGACCACTAAAATTGACCGAGGCTATCAAAGAACGGAAGGCAAAACTGACGATTGGCGGTGCACCCACCTTTATCATGCCTGGCGGCGGGATTACCTTTATTGTGGATGTGGAGCAGGTAAAGTCTGCCTCCTTCTACTGGGTTCCGACGCCGGCTGTGGTGGCACCCATCGAGTATACCATCACACTGGAAGATTTCATCGCTATTGGCGGGCACGAGGATACCATCCGACCAATATCCGAGGTAATCGAAGAGATCGACAATAAGAAACCCGGAATATAGTGTCTTTTCGCTCTCGCCATGGATTTCTAAAAATAATCCTCTTTTTGAACACAAAAACGACTATATAGGCCCGAAATCGGGGTCGATTAATACCATAATATCAATCATTTGAACTCTTTAGCTTGGTCCGACCTCCTTTGAAATCAGCACCCACAACATCATGTGGTTGCATTGAGATTGACACACAAGGCAGAATTTTCGTATACTTCCTCCACAAAAAGGGAGTTCTTATCATCTTATCATCTCATCATCATCTCATCAATTCGAAGATGCTCGAGTCTTCCGCAGAATCTGGTCTATAAGGTCCATTGAGACACGCCGCAAATGGCATTTCTTCGTGGGTAGGGGATGTACGCATGTCAGCGAATGAGCGAACGAGGTCGAACGGAATGTCAGTGCGGTGGCACGAGGACTACGACATAGTCCTCCTTGGGGCCGGAGCGGGCGGCATGACTGCTGCGCTCGTTTCTGCCATAGAAGGGTTACGCGTGCTTTTGATCGAGAAAAGCGATCAGATCGGAGGTACGACGGCCCGCTCGTCAGGAACCGTATGGATCCCGGACAATCATCACCAACGGCGTCTCGGCATCCTTGACGACGCGGCTGCAGCACTCACCTATCTCGATGCATTGGTGGGTAGTCGTGCTGATCGCTCGCTCCGCGAGGCATTTGTTGCTGCGGGGCCGGAGATGATCAGGTATCTCGCGAGACACACCGACCTTCACTTTCAAACCTATCCGCATCAACCGGATTACCGCCAGGACCTGCCCGGAGCCGCAACCGGCAACAGGCCGCTTGAACCACTGCCATTCGATGGAAGAACCTTAGGTAAGCATTTCGACCTCGTCCGCAGTCCTATTCCTGAGCTCATGCTATTTGGAGGAATGATGGTGACCAGAGGGGAGGCGGCACGACTTACGCATATGGCGACATCCTTTGGGGCACTGGCCTTCGGAGTGAAGCTGACGGCACGATACATCGCGGATCGGATGCACTATCACCGAGGCACGCGGCTGGTCCTTGGTAATGCACTGGCAGCAAGATTATTCAAGAATCTGCTGGATCGCGGTGTCCCTGTCTGGGTGAAGACAAAGACGTCCCAGCTCATCAAAGAGGCGGGACGAGTGAGCGGTCTTGTGGTGGAACAAGGGGAGTCACAGATAAGAGTGCGCGTGCGCCGAGGAGTGGTGCTTGCCGGAGGCGGCTTCCCCGCCAGCAGGGAACTTCGCCAGCGCTATTTCCCAAAACCGACCGCCGAGTACACAACCGCATTTGAGGGGTGCGTGGGCGACACACTGCAACTGGCTCAGGATATAGGCGCCTCCCTAGGCGAGGAGGGCGAAGATAACGCCCTGTGGTTTCCTGGCTCTATCGCGATCCGGAGGGATGGGTCAACTGCCGTTTACCCGCACATTGTCCTGGACCGCGCGAAGCCTGGACTTGTTGCCGTGAATTCAGCGGGAAGACGGTTTGTCAACGAGGCGGTTTCTTACCACGAGTTCACTCGGGCGATGTACCGCACACACAGTATCACCCCGTGTATTCCTACCATGCTGATATGCGATCGGCGTTTCCTCTGGAAGTATGGTCTGGGGATGATCAGACCTCTTACTCCGGTATTGAGACCCTTTATCAAAAGAGGATATCTCCGTGTGGCCAACACCCTACAGGAACTTGCGCAGAAGATCGGTGTGGATCCATTCGGGCTTGTTTCAACGGTCAATGAGCATAACGAGTACGCCAAGACCGGGATCGATGAGGAATTTGACAAAGGTGGCAACCCTTACGATCTTTCAAGTGGCGATCCCACGCATCGACCGAACCCTTGTCTTGGACCGATCAAAAAGGCGCCATTTTTTTCGGTGGCAGTGGTCCCGACGCCACTTGGGACCAGTTTGGGTCTCCGCTCGAACGTTAATGGCCAAGTTTGTGACAGCTCTAATCAACCGATCCCAGGTTTGTATACTTGCGGGAACGACATGCACTCGGTGATGGGGGGCGAATATCCCGGTGCGGGGGTTCAGTTGGGGCTTGCCATGACCTTTGGATATATCATCGCAAAGCACGCTGCGCGATAAGCTTGACCGATTGTTGTCTCGAAAAAGCCAGGGTCCAGACAGAAGCCTCCTGTCCTAGAAATCACCGTACTCGATCCACTCGGGGTTGGCTGCATACGTGAAAGATCGCTTGGAGGCAAAAAGATGATGCAGCGATACCATGCAGGTTGCCTTGTGAGGCGCCACGGATTCTTGATCTGACGGAGGAGAAATCATGGAAGACATCAAAGGGCAGAAACCATCCATTCGAAACGTTGTGGAGGTGCCGTGGGAGGAGTTTCCCGGCCACTTTGGAGGAGCACTCTCGAAACCGCTTGTCCGTCCGGAAACAGCGGGTTCGCATTTGCTCGACTACCGGATTTCCTGCTACCAACCCAAGGCCTATGTGGAGCCCCATGCTCACAAGGTTCAAGAGCAGGTTTACCATGTGCTTGAGGGAGATGGATTGATGGAGATTGACGGAAAACGTCAGGTTGTCCGCAAACACGATGTCATATTCATTCCCCCGGGCGTCACCCACGCGATATACAACACCGGCCTGATCGACCTCACGTTTATCGTCGTGACGACGCCTATTGATGATCAATAGATCAAAGCGATTTTTGCTGCGATATGGCGCCTCACAGCGGGAATAGCACGCAGGTTTCAAATTTCAAATATCTTTGACGAGGATTTTTTAAGCCCCGTCAGTTTCAAAAACGATGCGCTAGCGGAGAGCCCAGCCAAAAAACGGGCTCTCGTTTCAAAATCACTTAGAGAGATTAATGGGGGATTTACATGGGTTTACCTTTGGAAAACGTGAGGATACTTGATCTTTCAGTAATTATGGCAGGGCCATACTGCACCCTGATTCTCGGGGATTTGGGGGCAGAGGTAATTAAAATCGAGAGACCTGGTGTTGGCGAGGGTGCACGAGGAGTGCCCCCCTACTATTTCGAAGGCGAAAGCGCATATTTTATTGCCATGAACCGGAACAAAAGAAGTATCACCCTCGACTTAAAGAGTCCTAGAGGAAAGAAAATCTTTTACGAGCTGGGAAAGAAATCAGATGTGGTGATCGACAACTTCAGACCAGGGGTTGTTGAGAGGCTTGGGGTCGATTATGATACCTTGAAGAAGATAAATCCTCGTATTATCAGTTGCTCTATCTCTGGGTATGGTGGAAGCGGCCCCCTCAAAGACCGACCTGCATTTGACCTCATAATACAGGCCGCGGGGGGCATTATGAGCTATACCGGGGAGCCCGGGCGAATGCCGGTGAGAATGGGGGCGCCCATGGGTGATTTGGCAGGCGGTTTATTTGCCTCCAACGGGATACTGTCTGCCCTTTATCAAAGGGAACGTACCGGGAGGGGACAGAAGATTGATATTAGTCTGTTGGATTGCCAGATCTCCCTCCTCGCCTACAGAGGGCAGTATTACCTTGTTGGGAATGAAATAGCCAAACCCGTAGGGTCGGGACATGTATCAATCCATCCCATTGGGGCGTTCAAGACCAAGACTTTTGATATCGTAATTGATGCCAACACAGAAAAGATCTTTGCCGAACTGGCCAAAGGCATCGTACATACTGACCTGTGTGCAAATCCAAAATTCAATTCCAGGGAAAGCCGACTAAAAAACAAGGAAGAACTGTATGATATTTTACAAAAGGCATTCGCCGAAAAGACCGGGGAGGAATGGCTGGAGATACTGGACGGGAAAGTTGCGATCGGGCCTATCAATACCGTTGACAAGGCGCTCTCAGATACTCAGATACTAAGCCGGAATATGGTTCCCGAGATCGAGATGGGAAATGGAAAAACACTAAAGGTTCTTGGCAATCCAATTAAGATGTCTGAAATTGATCAGGAATCCTTCAAATCGCCTCCCCGGTTGGGTGAGCACACCGAGGAGGTCTTGAAAAAAACCCTCAATTATTCGTCTAAAGAAATCGAAGAACTAAGACAGCAAGGAATTGTTTAGAGTGTCAGTGTTCGGGACTCGAGGTTTTCTGACGTCTGAAATCTGAAACACGAAGACTGTTTTGGGTGCGGTCGAAGGCCTGCATTAGGTATGTGTTGCCCCATCGGTAAACATGAAAATGAATTGGGAGCAAAAATTCTAGATAGTGTCCATCCAGAAATGAGATAGTTTTTGCAAGGTCAAGGAAGATGAGGATTTTAACCACCCCAGAGAAATAGGCTTCACATTTCACGGGGCAGGCAGGAATACACTGAAGTATTTCGAGGACTAAAATCCGAATCTGATGCAGAGATTGTAAAAAATAGCCATTTATGGATGGATACTGGGTATAAGAAAGGCTGTGTGAAAATGAATAGCGAATGGAAGGAAACCAATACAGGGGTCAAGGTTAAACTCTTTTATACGCCGGAGGATTTAACCGGGTTTGACTGCGATGCTTCTCTTGGGACGCCAGGGAGTCCTCCCTATACTCGAGGCATCTATCCTTCGATGTATCGCGAAAGGCTCTGGACCATGCGACAGTATTCAGGGTTCTCGACCTCTGAAAATACGAACAGTCGCTTCAAGTTTCTGATCGACCAGGGGCAAACCGGACTCAGCCTCGCCCTTGATCTGCCGACTCAGCTGGGGCTCGATTCCGATGATGAGCTCGCCAAGGATGATGTAGGCAAACTGGGAGTGGCCATCGATACCTTAAAGGATATGGAGGAGATGTTTGAGGGGATTCCCCTGGACAAGATCAGTACTTCCTTTACGATCAATTCTACGGCAAGCATTATCTTGGCCATGTACATTGCCACTGCTGAAAAGAAGGGGATCGATCCCGGCAAATTAAGGGGGACGATCCAAAATGACATTATCAAGGAATATATTGCCAGGGGAACCTATATCTTTCCTCCCGAACCTTCCATACGATTGATTGGGGATACCATTGAATATTGTATCGAACACATCCCAAAGTTCAACACCGTGAGCGTCTCCGGAACCCATATCTGTGAATGCGGTGCCACTCCCGCCCAGGGCGTGGCCTACCCATTTCTAACGGGAATTGCCTATCTTGAGGAGGTGTTAAACCGGGGTTATGATATTGATGATATTGCCCCGCTTCTCTCCTTCCATTTAATCTGTGGCGGTGTACAGTTCAACTTCTTCCAAGAAATCGCCAAGCTGAGGGCAGCCAGGCGATTATGGGGCAAAATCATACAAGAGCGGTTTAAAAGCAGAAATGAAATATCCATGCGGCTCAAGTTTTCCACCGGGGGGATGGGTGGAGGTATGACAGAACAACAACCCTTGAACAACATTGCCCGAATCTCCTTCTATGCCCTTGCAGCCGCCTTTGCCGGATCCCAATCCATGAATCTACCCTGTTTTGATGAGGCATATGCCATACCAACGGATGAAGCCATTCGGACGTCACTGCGAATCCAACAGATTATCGGCCATGAAATAGGTATACCCGACGTCGTTGATCCACTGGGAGGTTCATACTACATCGAGACCTTAACCGATTTCTATGAAAAGGAAATATCCAAGGAAATGGAGAGGATCGACTCACTCGGGGGCATCCTGCGTTGCGTGGATAATGGAACCATTCAAAGCAAGCTGGCGGACCAGGCCTACCAAGTCCAGCAGAAGCTCGAT
>JAUUVE010000036.1 GCA_030589715.1 Desulfobacteraceae bacterium
CATTGAATATGACAAATCCCACCATTGATGATAGGGAAGATAATCTTGTTGTCGAGGTTGCCCTACATCTGGGTGATAATGTGGGCCGATGTATTGCAATGGACGTCACAGACGGCCTTGTGAGGGGGATGAAGGTCAAGAATACGGGAAAGCCGATTATGATGCCTGCAGGAGACCCGACTCTAGGGCGACTGCTCAACGTGGTTGGAAGACCGGTTGACGGTCTTGGTCCTATAAAGGCGACTGAATTCTTGCCCATCCATAGACACGCTCCCGGATTTGAGGAGCAAGATACATCCGTCAAAGTCCTTGAGACAGGGATTAAGGTTATTGATCTCCTCGTGCCCTTTCCCCGGGGCGGCAAGATGGGCATGTTCGGAGGCGCCGGTGTGGGTAAAACCGTGGTCATGATGGAGATGATCCATAACATCGCCATGGAGCATGGTGGTATCAGTGTTTTTGCCGGCGTAGGCGAAAGGACAAGGGAGGGGAACGACCTTTACCTGGAAATGAAGGAATCGGGCGTGCTTCCAAAGGCTGCACTGATCTATGGTCAGATGACCGAACCGCCTGGCGCCAGGGCCAGGGTGGCATTATCAGCCCTGACAGCAGCTGAATACTACCGCGATGAAAAAGGACAGGACGTGCTCCTCTTTATTGACAACATCTTCCGGTTCACACAGGCCGGTTCAGAGGTCTCCGCACTCCTGGGCCGCATTCCTTCTGCCGTGGGTTATCAGCCCACGCTGGGAACGGACCTGGGTGAGCTTGAGGAACGGATCACCTCCACAACGAAGGGGTCCATTACCTCTGTCCAGTGCGTGTATGTGCCTGCCGATGACCTGACTGACCCCGCCCCTGCCACGACATTTGCCCATTTGGACGGCACCGTGGTTCTCTCGAGACCTTTGACCGAGCTGGGCATTTATCCTGCCGTGGATCCGCTGGATTCTACCTCTCGTATCTTGGATCCTAATTTCCTGGGTGAGGATCACTATCAAACCTCGAGACAGCTCCAGCAGATTCTCCAGAAATACAAAGATCTTCAAGATATTATCGCTATCCTGGGAATGGATGAACTCTCTGAGGAAGATAAGCTGATCGTGGCAAGGGCTCGAAGGATTCAAAGGTTCTTATCCCAGCCCTTTCATGTGGCCGAGACCTTTACCGGGAGACCTGGCTCTTATGTAACGGTTGCAGAAACTGTCAAGGGTTTCAAAGAAATCATCGAAGGAAAACACGATGACCTGCCCGAGGCGGCCTTTTATATGGTGGGCAGTATAGAACAGGCCCAGGAAAAGGCTGAGCAGATAGCCGCAGAGACGGCCTAATAGAGGGAACGGAGCAATGGCAAAATTGTTTTTTGAGGTTGTAACGCCTGATAAGGTCCTGGTGAGCCAGGAAGTGGATAGCGTGGTGGCGCCGGGCTCCCTTGGAGAGTTCGGGGTTCTTCCCGGACATATCAGTTTTCTGTCAGGTATTGTCCCCGGGGAACTCCGGTATAGTGATGGTGTAGCCAAGGAATCCATGGTGGTGACCTCCGGGTTTGCGGAGGTCTCCAACGATAAGGTCTCGGTCCTGGTGGATGCTGCCGAAAGGGCAAGTGAGATCGATGTGGAACGGGCGAGACAGGCAATGGAAAGGGCCGAGGAGAGGCTGGCCAAGGGTCGAGGGGTCGAAGATATTGATTTTATGAGAGCCGAGGCCGCACTAAAAAGGGCAATGACCCGTGTGAAGATTGCTGAAAGGAGTATGTGAGTTTAAGAACTTCCCCAAGTATACCAAAAAAGGCAAGCCAAAGGGGCTTGCCTTTTTTATTGACCTTTATTGGTTTCAAGGATAGAGTGATTAGATTTGAAGGCAGAAAGGAAGGACAAGGCCATGAATTTGGGAGAAGATATTGATCAATTTCAATTACTGGAAGAGAAGATAGATAATCTGATCGAATTGATAACTACCCTAAAAAGGGAGAAGGAGTCCTTTGCTGAGAATTTCCGGGTTCAAGAAGAAAAGATAGCCGATTTGACTGAACGGGTAGAAAGCCTGAGCTCAGGCAGGGACAGGGCAAAGCAGAGGATTGTTTCACTCTTGGAGAAAATTGAACGGGTTGAAGCCTAAAAGTTTAGATCCTTCAGGGGTGGCCCTTGGAAAAGCCCATCAGAGTAAGAATTCTCGATCATGAATACCTGCTGAAGAGTGACGAAAATGAAGAGCTTGTTCAGGAGATTGCTCAATTCGTTAATGATAAACTGATGGAGATTGGGCATGGTACGGATAGGCTCTCAGAGGCCAAGGTGGCCATACTGGCCGCTTTTCATATCGCCAGCGACTACTTTCAGGTACTGAAAGAGCGAGATGGGCTCAAAAGGGATATTCAGGAGCGGGCAAGGTCCCTCAATTATCAAATTGACTCTATAATGAGGTAAGGATACCCTCCTCTTTTCAGTATTGCCAACACTGACCCGGGGAACGGAAGAGGAGGAAATCATATCAGATTATCCACTGTGGACAGGTGTGTGACCGGAGGGAGCTCCATAAATATTTGAGATTATTGGGTAAGGATTAAGAGGGCTGATGACACCAAGGGTGATCCATATACATATGTTTGTTAGACTCAATAGAGATATATTTACCAGGAAATTTCCTCATATGAAGTTGTTAACGCGAGGAAGATCAAGCTGATTAAGAGCATCCGTTCTATCTCGGACCGCCCTGCCTACCCTTTTTTGTGTCAGGATTAACCCCCCCTTAGTCCTTCCCGGTTGTCCCAGTAGAGCCAACAATCCAGGCCAGAGGATCTCGGGTTGGCCTTGCCCATTTGAAGGAGGTCCAGAACTTACTGATTCGGGCAAAAATTGAATTATTCAATCGCAAACGCTGTTCTCGGCTTTAGGCGGGGGTGTTGGAGTACTGGAGTACTGGAAAACCGGTTGATATTCTTAGCATTACCACACTACACCAACACTCCGTTACTCCTTTTAGAGATTGCAATAGGGGAAATTTATGTTGCGATTCTCTCCCAGCAAAACCGCCGAGTTTAGTGAGATCCGAGGTCTCATAGGCCTATCAGTGGTTCAACTGGTTTGGAGTAATGGTGATGGAGTGATAGAAAAATTGAGGCTGATTTTAGTAGTTTATTCATATGGTTAGCTTTTTTGATCAAAATTTTACTGCGATAGGTTAGGAGTGTTATCTTATCATGACTATCATCCAAATAGTGGGGATCATTCTGCTAGGTCTGGCCGCCGGCATACCACTCGGTGTCCTTCTCCGCAAGAAGATCGTGGAGGGCAGGGTTGATTCCATAGAGCAATATTCGAAGAAGATACTGGCCGATGCCCAAAAGGAGGCCAAGACGATAAAGAGGGAGGCTGCCCTTCAGGCAAAGGACACCCTGTATCATACGAAGGTTGAGTTTGAAAATGAGACCAAGGAGAAGAAAGAGCAGCTACTGATCCAGGAAAAGCGGTTGTTTCACAAGGAGGAAAACCTAGATAAAAAGATTGAACATCTGGAAAAGAGGGAAGGCAGGATTGCTGAGAAAGAAAGGTCCATTGATAGGATTGAAAAGGAGCTACACCGAAAACAGAGTGAATACGATCGTGCTATTGCGGAACAGAGGAAGCAACTTGAGAGGATAGCAGACATATCCAGTGAGGAGGCCAAAAGAATCCTCATCAACTCTATGGAATTAGAGGCAAAACATGATGCCGCAAAGATAATCCGAAGGATAGAGAACGAGGCAAAGGCCCAGGCTGATAGGAAAGCCCAGGAGATCCTAGCCCTGGCCGTTAAGAGATATGCAGGAGACTATGTGGCCGAAAAGACCGTGTCTGTGGTTAATCTGCCAAACGAAGAGATGAAGGGAAGGATCATTGGAAGGGAGGGCAGAAACATTCGCGCCATTGAATCGGCAACGGGTATAGATCTTATAATTGATGATACCCCGGAGGCGGTTATACTATCCGGATTTAACCCGGTCAGGAGAGAGGTGGCCAAGATTGCCTTGGAGAGACTGATAGATGACGGCAGGATCCACCCGGCCAGGATAGAGGAGATCGTCTCCAAGGTCAGCAAGGAGATTGATGCCACTATCAAAGAGGCAGGAGAGCAGGCCACATTTGACGTAGGCGTCCACGGGATCAATAACGAACTGGTAAAACTCATCGGTCGATTAAAGTACCGTTCAAGTTATGCCCAGAATGTGCTTCAGCACTCAAGGGAGGTCAGCTTTCTCTGTGGAATCATGGCGGCCGAGCTTGGATTGAATGTAAAACAGGCCAAGAGAGCGGGGCTTCTCCACGACATAGGAAAGGCCGTAGATCACGAGGTGGAAGGACCGCATTCGATCATAGGAGCTGATCTGGCGAGGAAACATGGCGAATCAAACCAGGTAGTCCACGCCATTGCCGCCCATCATGAGGACATCCAGTTCGAGTCCGTCTTGGCCGTTTTGGTACAGGCAGCGGACACCTTATCTGGCGCAAGGCCCGGGGCACGCCAGGAGATGTTAGAGTCCTATGTTAAGAGACTGGAAGGCCTCGAGAAGATTGCCATGTCCTTCAACGGGGTCAATAAATCTTATGCAATCCAGGCCGGACGAGAGATCCGTATTATGGTAGAGGGGAAAACGGTCAATGATGATGATGCCTTTCTCCTTTGCAAGGATATTGCGGGAAAGATAGAAAAGGAGTTGACCTATCCTGGCCAGATCAGGGTAGTTGTAATCCGAGAAACCAGGGCCGTGGAATATGCCAAGTAACAACTCCCTGAGCTACGCCTCTTCCCCTTTTCCTCTTCTGGGTACCGAGCCTTCCGAGGTTTAATGGGGCTATGCCTCAAGAGAAGGAAATAGTCTACTTAGTAGATGGTAGTTCATATATCCATAGGGCATACCACGCCATAAGGCATCTCTCCAATTCAAAGGGTTTCCCCACAAACCTCATCTTTGGCTTTACCAAGATGGTCTTGAAGCTTCTTACCGACAAGAAGCCAAAATATCTTGCCATCGTCTTTGATGCCAGGGGCCCCACCTTCAGGCACAAGATCTATCCTCAGTATAAGGCCAATCGCCCCACCATGCCGGAGGATATGGCAGCACAAATCCCAATAACAAAGGCCATTGTGAAAGACCTCAGTATTCCAATGGTAGAAAAGGAGGGGTATGAGGCTGATGATATCATAGGCACGTTGGCCAGGGCGTGTGAGGAGAAGGGTCATCCGGTGGTGATGGTAACCGGCGACAAGGACTTCAGACAGCTCGTCACGCCCAACACATCTATGTGGGACACTATGAAGGACAGGATAACCGACTACAAAGGCCTGAAAGAGGCCTATGGGCTTGAACCTCAAAGATTTATCGACGTCATGGGGTTGTCCGGAGATAGGTCGGATAACATCCCCGGTGTGCCCGGTGTGGGGGAAAAGACCGCTGTTAATCTTATCAAGGAATTTGGATCTCTTGAGGATGTCTTTGATCATGTGGAAGAGATAAAGAAAAAGAAGCTCAAAGAGAATCTCAAGCAATCCCGCGAAGAGGCCCTCCTAAGCAAAAAACTGGTCACGATCGATCAATTTGTACCCATTGACCCTGATCCTGAGCAACTAAAGATAGGGGAACTGCGTAGAGATGACCTGGCAGAGAAATTCAGGGAACTGGAGTTCAGAGAGCTGTGGGACCAATTCTCTTCAAGGCGGGAAGGGCCCAGAGACTACAGCTTAATCCTTTCAAGAGAGGAATTGAAGGCCTTGGTAAGAGAGATAAAGGAGACAGGGATGGTATCGATAGATACCGAGACCACCAGCAAAAATCCTTTTGAGGCTCAACTAGTGGGAATCTCCTTTTGCTGCAAAGAGGGAAAGGCACTCTACTTGCCCATTGCCCACACATACCAGGGTGCCCCCGCTCAGCTGGACTGCTCCGAGGCCCTCGAGATCTTGAGGGATGTCTTGGAAGATGAACAGGTGGAAAAGGTAGGCCAGAATATCAAATACGATGGAGAGGTCTTGAAACTTCACGGTGTGAGCCTTGGGGGTATTCATTTTGACACCATGATTGCATCCTACGTCATCAATCCGGGCCTGAGGCAGCACAACCTTGGTTATCTTGCCCAGCATTACCTGAACCACAAGATGATTAGCTATGGAGATCTGGTGGGGAAAGGCAAAGACGCACGCACTTTTTCTGATGTAGAGGTGGAAAAGGCCATGTCCTACTCGTGTGAAGATGCGGACATAACTCTGAGATTGATGACAATTCTGGACCAGAAACTGAGATCCGACAAGAACGAGGCCCTCTTCCAGGACCTTGAGATGAAGTTATTACCCGTCCTCATGGATATGGAATTGACCGGTATCACCATCGACATTGGGGCCTTTAAACAAATGTCCTCCCGCTTTGCAGAAGAGATAAGCGCCATTGAGATGGAAATCCTTGAAGAGGCGGGCATGGAATTCAATATCAATTCTTCGCAACAGCTGGGTTTTGTGCTCTTTGAAAAGCTTCAGCTGCCGGGTCAGAAAAAGACTGCCAAGACAAAACGTTATTCCACAGATGTCCGGGTCCTCCGGAAACTTGCTGCCTCTTCATACAAAATACCCACATTGGTGCTCCGTTACAGGACCCTTTCAAAGCTCAAATCCACCTATCTTGATGCATTAGTCAAGATGGTGGATCCATCCACAGGGAGACTCCACACCTCTTACAACCAAACAGTCACGGCCACTGGCAGACTCAGCAGCAGCAACCCGAATCTTCAAAATATCCCCATCCGTGGAGAAGAAGGTCGTGAGATACGCAAGGGTTTTATTGCGGTGGATGGAAGGTATCTGGTATCTGCAGACTACAGTCAGGTGGAACTGAGGGTGTTTGCACATTACTCTGGAGATGAGGCATTTATTGAGGCATTCAGGCACGAGGAAGACATTCATACGCGTACGGCCTCTGAGATCCTTGGCGTTGAAAAACAGGATGTGACCCCAGAGATGAGGCGGATTGCAAAGGCCATCAATTTCGGCATCATTTATGGTATGGGCCCCCGGAAGCTAAGTGATGAGTTAGGAATAGACTATAACACTGCCAGGAATTACATCGAGACCTATTACGAAAGGTACCAGGGAGTGGCAAGATATAGGGAAGAGATGATTGAGACGGCCATAAAAGAGGGGTTCGTCACCACCCTCTTCAACAGGAGGCGCTACCTTCCTGATATCCACCACAATAATCGTGTCATGCGGGCCGAGGCTGAGCGTATGGCCGTCAATACGCCGATCCAGGGGACGGCAGCCGACCTGATCAAGAAGGCCATGATAAATATCCATAGGCGCCTGGCCGCAGAGGGCTTCAGTTCAAAGATGCTCCTTCAGGTCCACGATGAGCTCGTATTTGAGGTGCCAGAGGAAGAGCTTGATATTGTCTGCCCTATGATCAAGCAGGAAATGGAAGGGGTCTATCCACTGAGGGTCCCTTTAAAGGTGGATATTAGTAAGGGCAAGAATTGGGCTGAGGCCCACTAGTGCGCCGTCCCATAAATACTGCGTCCTGCAATGGCAAAGGAGTCTGATCCATATGTCCTATGTCTTCGGCCCAGTCCCTTCAAGACGATTAGGCGTCTCCTTGGGGGTTGACCTGATCCCGTCAAAGACCTGTACATTCGACTGCCTATACTGCCAGGTGGGAGATACCACCTTTAAGACAGTAGAGAGACGGCCATTTGCCCCTGTTCGAGAAGTGGTTGCTGAGATCCAAGAGAACCTCCTCCACAGTGTACCAGATGCCATTACCCTTGCAGGCTCGGGTGAGCCTACCCTCCATTTCCAAATCGACCAAATAATTGCCTTGATCAAAGATGTGACCGACATAAAGATTGCGCTTTTGACAAACGGGGCCCTTTTCTGGATGGAAGAGGTCAGACATGGTGTCTTAGGGGCTGATATCATTATGCCTACCCTCTCAAGTGGTTTTGAGGCCACCTTTAGAAGGATCCACAGACCCCACCCGGAACTTGAGCTAAAGACAATTGTTGATGGTCTGATGCTCTTTAGGCAAGGATACAGAGGGGACCTTTTTCTGGAGGTGGTCCTTTTGGCTGGGATCAATGACACAGACAGGGAAATTGAAGGACTCAAAACCTTGATTTCCCAAATCTCCCCTGACAAGATACAACTAAACACAGTGGTGCGTCCCCCTGCGGATAGGCGTGCCATGTCCCTTGACAGGAAAAGGTTGAAAGAGATAAAAGAATTTTTCGGCAGTAATACCGAAATAGTCGCCGACGTTCCTGTGGCGTGTGGTACAGGTAAAGAAGATTCCCAAACCAGAAGTCTTCTGGATATGGTCAGGAGGAGACCCCTCAGGCCGGTTGATATTGCAAATTCCATGGACCTACCCATGGATGACGTGGAGGCACTTGTGAAAGGCCTGCTGATAAAAGGCTATATTCGAAAACAAAAACATTCAGGAGACACCTACTATCTCAGCAATGAAAGAGACGTCCAATAAAGCAAAAGGCTCGAAGCAGAATCCGGGTAGGTTCTATGTGGGCATCGATGCCGGATCGGTGAGTCTGAACTGTATTGTCATCAATGAAATGAAGGAGATTGTCTATGAATCCCCCTATGATCGACACCTTGGTAAGATTGAGGAGGGGTTATTGGCCCTGATCCAGGGCCTTGATAAGAGACTCGGGAAAGAGAACATCCAATCCATTTCCTATACTGGAAACCATGGCAAGAACCTTAGCAGGGAATTGGGGACCTTTTACGAATTCGAGACCATCAGTGAGGTCCTGGGTGCACTTCACATAAGACCGGATGCAAGGGCAATCATCAGCATGGGGGGGCAGGACACGGCCCTCATGCAGCTCGACCATTCCCACGGCGAATGGGAACTGGAATATTTTAACACCAACGGACCCTGCGCCTCAGGAACTGGGTCCTTTATCGATCAGCAGGCCCAGAGACTGGCCACCTCCTTGTATGCCGAAGAGATCGATATCTCTAAAACTCAGATTGATAAGATACTGGCTGACTTTATCGAGCTTGGGCAGAAGAGCCGGAAGCCCGCAAATGTGGCGTGCAGGTGCACGGTCTTTACAAAGTCCGATATGATTCATCTCCAGAACAAAGGGGAGAAGTTAGGGGACATTATCTACGGTCTCCATGTGGGAAACGCCAGAAACTACATGAGCACCATTGTCTCCAACCGGGTACTCCAAGAACCTATTATTCTTGTGGGGGGGCTTTCCCTAAACGACCTCCAGGTGAAGGCACTTAGGGCATATTTTCCAGGACTGATTGTCCCGCCTTATAGTACTTCCATCGGTGCATTGGGGGTTGCCTTACAGGCCCTTGAATCAAGGATTGAAGGTCGGGGTAATGTGGAATTATTGAAGGTAAAGGGGTCTGGGCGCGAGATGTCGGTGCCGGTGGCACCAAGACTGACACTTGAGCAGACCGATTTCCCTAAGACCAACGAGATTCAAGGTAAATTGGTACGTAAGAAAGCCCGGTGCTATCTGGGTATTGATGTGGGCTCCACCACCACAAAATACGCCCTGATGAGTGAAGGCGGGGTAATAGTTCATAAAAGCTATGTGCCCACTCAGGGCAAGCCCATCGAGGTCACTCAGAGACTCCTGGGATATCTCAGGGACAATGTGGGAGTAAATATTGAACTTGTGGGGACGGCTACCACTGGCTCAGGCAGGAACGTGGTGGGAGACTTTCTCAATGTTGACCTGATCATCGACGAGATAACGGCCCATGCAAGGGGTGCGGTGGAGATAGACCCCAATGTGGACACAATCTTTGAGATCGGGGGGCAAGACTCCAAATACATATATATATCCAATGCCTACCCCCTCGATTTCGATATGAATAAGGTCTGCGCCGCGGGTACGGGAAGTTTCTTGCATGAACTGGCCAACAAATACGGGATCAACATTGTCGGAGAGTTTCAGAAGATTGCACTCGGATCCCTGAACCCGGTAAGGCTTGCGGAGAGATGTACGGTGTTTATGGAATCTGACCTGGTCTCCTATCACCAGAAGGGGGTCTTTAGGGACGATCTGATAGCGGGTTTGTGCTATGCCATCGTTTATAACTACCTAAACCGGGTGGTGGGAAAGCGTAAGATAGGTCAGAGGATAATGTTCTTGGGTGGCCCCTCTCTAAACAAGGGGGTGGTGGCGGCCTTTGAAAATGTACTTGGAAGAGGTCTCTCGATACCCCGGCACAGAGAGGTCCTCGGGGCCTACGGCGCTGCCCTCAGTGTCCAGGAAAAGATGCGCTTGGAGAAAAAAGATAAAAGCAGTTTCAGGGGGCTTGAAAGCTCCATAAATGACCGCATGAAATATACCGAAAAGACATGCAGGGCTGACTCTAACTGCCATAACCAGTGCAAGCTGAAGATCTACGATTTTGACGGTCGCCGCAGTGTCTGGGGAGGGGAGTGCGGCAGATATGAATTGACCCGGAAAAGTGGGCCCAAGCAGGAGAACTTCTTTGAAATGAGGCAAAGACTCTGGCAGACATACATCGCCGGGGTCTACGATGAACTTAAAGGGGAGCCCTTAATGGAGGTGGACAACCGTCCTACCGTGGGTATGCAGAGTGCCCTTTATGGCCAGGATACCGGTATCATGTGGGCCCATTTCTTTGACAGGCTGGGATTCCGCCTTGTCCTGACCCCGCCCACCAACACCCAGATATCCAAGGCGGGGATAGAGACAATGGTGGCCGAGACCTGTTATCCGGTTAAGGTGTCCCACGGTCACATCAAGGAACTGATGGGAAAGACAAGGTTTCTCTTTATCCCGAGCATTATCACTATTCCCACTCCCGAGCCATCGGAGACAGGGTTCTGCTGCCCCTATGTACAGGGCAACTCCCACATGGTCCGTATGGCCCTTGGCATAGATCCCTCTTCTGTCTTGAGCCCGGTTGTTCACCTGAAGTATGATCCTGACACCTTGGCCCTGGAGATCTCAGAGCAGGTGGGATCAAAGCTTGGAGTCAGTAGGGCTGAGATAAGGAAGGCCCTTGGATACGCCCTGGAGAGGCAGGCACAGTTTACTGGGGAGCTTTACAAGAAGGGGCGCCAGATCTTCCAAGATCAGGACTTGGGAGAGCCGATAGTAGTAGTGACAGGCAGGCCTTATAATCTCTACGATGAGAGGTTGAATCTGAGGCTGGGCAGGAACTTGGCCAAAATCGGTCTTACGGCCCTGCCCATGGATTTTATAGACGTATCTTCCGTAGACCTCTCAGACTTCCCTTCCATGTACTGGGGGCTTGGTGCCAAGATCCTAAGGACTGCCAAGTTTATAAAGGGCCATCCAGATTACTTTGGGCTGCATTTGACCAATTTTGGATGCGGTGCAGACTCCTTTATTGAGCATTTCTACAAGCATATCATGG
>JAUUVE010000223.1 GCA_030589715.1 Desulfobacteraceae bacterium
GAAAAAGGTCATTAAGATGATCAAGGAGAAGAACCCTAACGTGGCCATCATGCTTGGTGGCGCTCCCGTGACCCAGGACGTGGCCACCCTTTTCGGAGCGGACGGGTATGCCGAGTCCGCCGGGAACGCGGTAGCAGAAGGCATAAAGATGATATCCCGGCTGAGGGAGTATGAAGCCGCAAAAAAATAATCAGGCAGTAATTCTTCTTTAAGTTTGCTGAAAAACCAGAAAGGAGGGGTAAAATGAACGGATTAGAACGTATAGGAACAGCATTACAACACAAGGAGGCGGACAGAGTCCCGGCCGGACCGTTAGTTTGTGGCGCCGCCAGGAGGGTCTATGGGGTGACTTATGCAGAATGGGCCCAGGATGGCGAGCTTCAGGGAAAAAGCATGCTGCAGGCCCATGAACTGCTCGGTATGGATGGGATTTTACAGCTTGTGGATCTCTCGGTGGAAGCCGCGGATTTCGGCCAGGAGATGGTCTTCCCAACTGAGGATACCCCCCATCCCAACTATGACAATCCATTTATCAAAACCCCGGACGACTACGCCAAGATCGAACGGATCGATCCCACAAAAAGCCCCAGGATGAAGGAAGCGATTAAATACTGCGATATCCTGATGAACGAACTCGGGTCTACCGTGGCCCAAATGGCATTTGTTTACGGCCCTTTAGGGATTTTATGCATGATGCGATCAGCAGAGAAACTGTTTCTTGATTGCATGAAATATAGAGAAAATGTTATAAAGGGAATGGAAATCATCACCGACGTCTTGGTAGATTACATCAAGGCCCTGACAAAGACCGGGGTGCATGCGGTTGTGCTGGACACCCTTTTCGCCTCCCAATGCATCATGAGCAAGAAGCTCTGGATGGCAACCGAAGCACCCTTTGCAACCCGCATAGCTGAGGCTGGCCGGGAGGGTGGTTCCATGGTCATAGTCCATAACTGCGGCAATGGTGTCTATTTTGATGTGCAGATCGAGACTATGCAGCCGGTAGCCATATCCCACGCCTATGTCCCCGATGACTGTAAAGACATGAAGGAGGCCAAGGAGAAGTATGGAGACAAGATTACACTTATTGGCTATGTGGATCCGGCCAAATACATGTTCTTAGGCACCCCTGATGAGGCCAAAGAAGAGTGTAAACGTCAGATTGAAGAACTGGCCAAGGGTGGCGGGTACATCCTTTCCACCGGGTGCGAGTTCCCGCCCAACGGCTCTTTGCTCAACGCCATTGCCATGATGGAGGCTGCTGAGCTTTACGGGAAGTATTAATTTAAGACAGGAAACAGGTGCACTGGCGCCTGGTTCCTGTCTTCCCTCTTCAATCCGGTCCTCAGGGGTTTGTCCATAAAGCCATTGCAATATTGCAGTAAAAAAATGAAAACGGAGGCATTAATTGCGAGCAGAACTAAAGCAGACGTCCAAGGAATCTACTGTACAAAAGGCCATCGCTGTCCAGGATTACCATATTACTAATGAACCTTTTTACCTGCCTGCCGGGGATGAAGATAATGTCTTTGAGGAAGCCTATTCACTCAAGCTCCCAATAATGCTCAAGGGCCCTACCGGTTGCGGAAAGACAAGGTTCCTGGAATACATGGCATGGAAGCTGTCTCTCCCTCTTGTGACCGTTGCGTGCCACGAGGATCTTACGGCATCGGATCTCGTGGGAAGATACCTCTTGAAGGGGGGGGAAACCATATGGTCTGACGGCCCCCTCAGCCTTGCTGTCAAACACGGGGCCATCTGCTATTTGGACGAGGTGGTGGAGGCCCGCAAGGATACCACAGTGGTAATCCACCCCCTTACCGATGATAGAAGAATCCTCCCCCAGGAGAAGAGAGGTCTCCTTCTGGAAGCCCATCCTAACTTCCTGCTGGTAATCTCTTACAACCCGGGTTACCAGAGCGTTATGAAAGACCTCAAACACTCCACCCGCCAGCGCTTCGTTGCCCTGGAGTTTACACACCCTTCAGCAGACAATGAGCGGACTATCATCATAAAGGAGACCGGAGTTAACGAAGACACGGCTGATCGCCTTGTACGCATTGGAGAGATGGTCCGAAACCTCCGGCAGCACGGACTCGAGGAGGGGGTAAGTACCAGGTTGCTTGTATATGCTGCCAGGCTGATATCCCGGGGGATCTCTCCACCTAAGGCCTGTGAGGTTGCTGTGATCTGGTCAATGACAGATGACCGGGAGATGCAGGAAGCAATCGCCGAGATCGTATCGGGGACCTTCTGAGGGGCGGCAATGGACTTTCAATCACCCTGTAAGACCTCCTCCCGAGAGCGCCTCGGTGATGTTCTAAAGTTTCTCAACGAATACCCCCATATTTTATCGGAACTCCCCAAAGCCAGACAGGATGTTTACCTGAAGATTTGCTCATCTATCTCCCATTTGAGATCCCGTAAATCCAGAGAGTTTTTTCTTAAAACGTTCAAGAATATGGAGGCCTTAAAAGAGAGCTCCATTCTTGATCTGATCCTCGGAAGAGCATCAATACTCAGCGCTTTTAATTGGGCTTTAGTCCTGCCATATTTTCATGCTGTAGAGGCCCTTCCTCAGGAGGATGCATTTATCGAGAGATGGACTTTTTTTGTGCGTTACTTAGCCGGTTGGGATATAGATGTTGCAATTTCTTTTCTGAACCAAACCCCTAAGGCTATAGAGACCTTCGGGGCTGATGGTCTTTTCCCTTGGGGCGGGCAAGCCCTCGATGCGGTCCGGAGCGGGCGACAAATGTGGAAGGCGGCAAGGGCCTACCTTGAGGAAACTGTTGCTGATCAGTGTGCAATCCCCCAGTCAAGCTGGAAGTTTTATCTGGGGCAGGCAGCGCGGATATCAGAGGTGTCCCCCTCTGTGTCAGAGGCATTCATAAGATTTGGGACCAGAGTTTGTATGCTTCTAAAGGATCAGGAGACAGAGAGATGGGTGTCTGAGGGATTAGCCGATTGCGAATCTGAAGAGGAACTTATTAAATATTTCAGTGGCACCTCCCTCAGGGCGCTGGAAAAAAGGGATGGACTCGCATCAGGTATAGTTTTAAAAGATAGGAATAATACCCTTTCGCTCATCTGTGTGGCATACTTAGGACGGCCGGTGAAGATTCGGTCCAACACATCACTGGTCGGAGTCAAAGGATTCAGCGGGGGTGCAGGGACCGATGGCAGAACCATCTACCTTCCTGATGTGGTTCCTGATTTTAGGCTTTTTAAGCTCATGGCATTGCACCAAAGTACGTTGCTGGATTCTGGTGAATGGATCAACGAACCGTTGAAAAGGGCTGCAGACCTGTTTAAGACTCATTTAGATGCGGACAGGAGGCTTCTTGAAAGACTCCCCGGGCTTTTAAAAGACATGGAGTTCCTATTAGAGGGAGGTCTCCCTTCCTTTTACCCTTCAGGGGCTTCAGAGGATTTTAGTGTATATATGCCCTGGTGGGGGGACATACTTCCTGAACTGGTACGGGAGACCGAATCCACCGTACAGCGGCTCAAGGAACGGTCAGAAGACCAGTATGATCTTCCGCCTGAAGTAGTGGAGGCCCTGCTGTCTGCCATGATGGCCGAAGGGCAGCGGGATGTGGAGGGATTATGGGAGAGGCTGAGCGAGATGTTTGAAAGCGTTGTGCTCACTTCACCCGATCCTGAAGAGCTCCAGGAGAACGTCAAAACATTCTTTTACAGGGAATGGGATGATGGCTTGTCTGATTACAAGCTGGATTGGTGCCTGGTGCGCCAACGACCGGCCAATGACGACCCCAATACCTTTGTGGAAGATATCCGCACAAGGCTGCACGGCATCATCTCGTTGATCAGGCGGCAATTCATGAGGCTAAAACCTGAGAGGTTCCAGAAATTTCGTGCTCAACCCACAGGAGACGGGCTCGATATTGACGCCCTGGTCCAGGCCCTTGTGGATATGCGATCGGGCTCCTTTTTATCTGAAAACGTTTACATCCGCCGGGACAAGAGGATCCGGGACGTTGCCGTACTGTTCCTCCTGGATATGAGCGGCTCAACTGAGGAGAAGGTGAACGGCCGGAGGGTAATTGACATCCAAAAGGAGGCAATGGTGCTCATGGCAGAGGCCCTTGATTCCCTGCAAGACCCTTACGCCATCTTAGGGTTCAGTTCTGATGGCAGGTTCAGGGTAGATCTTTTCACCATCAAGGACTTTGGTGAACCATACGGAGAGGAGACCCATTACCGTTTAGGGAACCTGGAGCCCAAAGACCTTACCCGGTTGGGCGCCGTGATTCGCCACGGGATATACAAGTTAGACGGGATTCAGGCCACTGTTAAGCTTATGGTGATCCTTACCGACGGACGGCCCTATGATCTGGATTATGGAAACCTGGACTATGCTATTGCGGACACAAAAAAAGCCGTTCAGGAGGCCAGGAGACAGAGGATCCATCCCTTTATAATTACTTCAGACAAAAAGGGGGCTGACTACCTCAGGAGAATTTCCCCCCAGACCCAGAGCATTATCTTGCCAAAAGTCGAGCTATTGCCCACTATGCTGCCGGCTATCTACAAAAGGCTAACTGTCTAAGAACTGGAATAGCCGTAAGTTCTCAATAAGTTCGGGCACCGTGGGGTTCAGCTGTTTCTCCGCGGCGCTCTCTAAACCAGTCGTCGTAGCGTGGCTGATATTTGGGGTTTTGCCGAAAGCACGGAGAAGCCAATAAGGGTTCATGAGGAGAAAACCCCAAA
>JAUUVE010000206.1 GCA_030589715.1 Desulfobacteraceae bacterium
AGACCCGTCACCTTTCCGGTGGCGGTGTCCACATCCACCCTCCTGAAGGCGGGATTGGAGCTGGTGCCCGGCATCAGGCTGATTGTCCCGGCGCAGGGACAGAGGAACTTTGCCCCTGAATAGATCAACACGTCCTGGATGGGCAGTGTCCATCCCTTTGGAACACCTTTGAGTGCCACATCATGGGTGAGGCTGAGGTGGGTCTTCACCATCATGGTGGCGTAGTCATCATACTTGGAATCACTTTCCAGCATCTTTGCCTTGGCTTCAGCCTCGGAGGTCCATGCAACACCGTCGGCGCCATAGACCTCTTTTGCGATCTTTTCTACCCTGTCACGCAGTTTCATCTCGAGAGGATAGAGAAATTCAAAGTTGGTTTTCTCTTCGCAGGCCTCTTTCACTGCTTCGGCGAACTCGATGGCGCCATCTCCGCCGTCTGCCCAGTGGGTGGACTTGGCGCAGCGCGCGCCGGCTGCCTCGGCTGCCTTCCGGACGACTTCAATCTCAGCATCCGTGTCGGTATGGAAGCAGTTGATGCACACAACCGGATTGATGCCGGCCTTGCGGATAGTGTTGATGTGCTGGACCATGTTCTCACAGCCCTTTTCCACTAACTCAACATTTTCTTTGGTGTATTCGTCGGGCAGGGCAAGACCCGCAACCACCTTGGGGCCGCCGCCATGCATCTTGAGGGCGCGAATAGTGGAGGTAAGGACTGACACATGGGGTTTGAGGCCGCTGTAACGGCATTTGACGTTCCAGAATTTCTCAAAACCGATGTCCGCTCCAAATCCGCTCTCTGTCACATGATAGTCAAAGAGCTTGAGACCAACACGGTCAGCAATAATTGATGACTGGCCTACGGCGATGTTGGCAAAAGGTCCGGCGTGAACCATGCAAGGCTGATACTCGGCCGTACACATGAGCGTAGGATTGATGGTATTTCGCATCCAGGCGGTCATGGCGCCACCGCACTCAAGGTCACCTGTGGTCAGGGGATTTCCGGCCTTATCAAAGGCCAGGGTGATATTATCAAGACGCTCTCTCAAGTCAGCCAGATCCCTGATGATGGAGAGGATGGCCATACACTCAGAACCCACGGCGATCCCAAACTTGGATTGCATGGTAAAGCCGTCCATACGGCCACCGATGCCTATGATAATGTTTCTCAAGGACTGGGCGCAGAAGTCCATGATCCATCCCAGTTCCACGCGGGTGGGGTCTATTTCGAGTCTACGCATACCGGTCAGTCTTTGCAGTTGCTCGTCGTTGTAATTGCGCTCATGCTGCATTCGGGCCGTCATGGCCACCATGGCCAGGTTATGGGCATTCATGATGTCATTGATATCGCCTGTAAGGCCCGTAGAAAATTCGGTGAGCGGGATGATCGTTGCATTACCACCGCCGCCCGCGCTTCCTTTAATATTCATGGTAGGCCCGCCGGAAGGTTGACGGATACAGCCGCCCACATTTCTGCCCCGCTTACCCAAACCCTCCAGGAGGCCCATTGTGGTGGTTGTTTTCCCCTCTCCTAACGGAGTCGGCGTGATGGCGGTTACCTCGATGTACTTTCCATCAGGTTTATCACCCAGGCGGTTCATGATCTTCAGAAAGTCAAGTTTGGACAACCTGCCCATGGGGAGCATCTCATCTTTTTCAAGACCAAGTTTCTCTCTCCACTCATCCGGTGTAGGCATGTTCGCTTCTGCTGCCTCTGAAATCTGCCAGTCGGCCATCTCTACTGCATTGTAAGCCATTGATCCAATCCTCCTTCTATTTATTTAGTGTCAATTCGGAAAGATTATCATCTCCGATTTAGGAAAATTTTGCCTACCACAAAAAAAATGGATCGTCAAGCCTTATCGCGTCAAATATGCTTGCATTTTTCTTTGTTGCTGGTAATCTAAATCGTTTATGAGGAAGAGCATTATCAGATTTAGCGACGGAGGGAATAAGCGGGTCAGAGGCCTTGGCTTCTTCCTTGTTTTTTCCCTGATAGCCTTTTCTGTCCTTGGCTGCGGCCTGTTCGACCAGGAAGATGGCAAGGTGGTTATCCGCGTGGGTTCGAGGCAGATTACAGTTGATGATCTAAAAAGGGATTCGCAATTTTTTAGCCCTGGTATTGACAGCGGGATACCAAAAGAGCCCCCGATTAAAGACCGACTTGTTGAGCAGGTCATAGATCATTATTTGATCTTAGAATATGGCAAGGAAAAAGGGATAAGCCTCCCAGACGGGGAACTGGAGGCCGCTATAAGGGAGATCAAGGAGGGATATACAGAAGAGGCATTTAATGATGCCCTGCTTAGAGGGTATGTGGACCTTGAGGGGTGGAAAGAGCGCCTGAGAGAACAGCTCCTTGCGCATAAGATAGTAAGGAAGGTCACAGAAGATCTGGTGCCACCAGGCTACGATGAAATTAAGAAGTACTTCGAAACACACAGGAATGAGTTCAGGTCTCCTCGGATGGTAAGATTCCGACAGATCGTTACAAGGACCAGAGAAGAGGCGGAGACCTTACTGGGACGGGTCCATAAGGGAGAAGACATGGGAGAACTGGCCGAGGAGTATTCAATAGCTCCTGAGGCGGAAAGGGGTGGAGAAGTGGGTTGGGTTGCTCAAGGCCACCTGGACGAATCCATGGAAAAGGCGCTTTTCTCAACCGGGGTGGGCAAAACCAGCCGCATAGTCGAGACTCCTTACGGGTACCACATTTTTCAAGTAATCTCTGCTCGACCGGAGGGGACGAGGGAACTTCCCGAGGTGATTCAGGAAATAGAAGCAAGGGTGCTTATTCAAAGACGTCAGGCCTTCTTTAAGAAATGGTTACACAACCTGAGGGCTCAATTTAAGGTCGATGTTAATCAGGATCTTCTAAGCAGACTGGAGCTTTCATAAATGAGGAACTTCAAGATTTTTCTGTATCTTGTCCCTTTCATCGTGATTGGATTTGCCGGCGATATATCTTTCTCGGCTGAGATCCGGAACAGGGTCGTAGCCATAGTGAACGATGAGTTGATAACACTCCACGAGCTGAATACCAGGGTGAAAGAAATGACAGGCTATGATCCAAGTGATCTGAAGGCCATGGATAAAGGAGGCTATCTCGAAACGCGCCGCAAGATCGTGGATCTTATGATCGATGAGAAGATCGCCCTTGAGAAGATCCGAGAACTGGGTATCAACGTAACCGACAAGAAAGTGGATGCGGCCATTGAGATGATAAAAAAGGATAACCATTTGACTCATGAAGATCTGATCGCCAGGCTCAAGGAGGACGGGCTCACCTATGAGAAATACAGGGCCAACATAAGAAGGGAGTTGGAGAGGGTAGAACTGGTCAACTTTGAAGTGAAGTCAAAGATTATCCTTCGGGAAGAGAAGATCAAGGAGTACTATGACAAGCATAAGGAACAATTCAGGACTAATGAGAAGGTGCACCTTGCCGCTATTGTGTTGATACAAGAGGACCCATCAGATCAAGATGAAGCCCGCTCTCTTAATCGGAAGGCAGGAGAGATCCTAGCAAGGCTCAGGAATGGTGAAGATTTTGGGGAATTGGCCAGAAAACTCTCCCAGGGGCCCGGAGCCAGCGAGGGGGGTGATATGGGTTTTTTCAAGGACTCAGAACTTAATCCGAAACTCAGAAAGGTTATCAGGGACATGTCTGCCGGGGAGATAAGCGAGCCAATCACCATGCCCAATGGCATACAGATCATAAGGATACTGGAAAAGCAAGGGGGAGGAGTCAGGACCTTCGATGAGGTAAGGGATGCAATTCATGGCATTCTTTACCGTGAGGAGCTGAATAAGAGGTATTCCTCCTGGATCAGGGAACTAAGGGAAAAGGCCTACACAAAGATCATATTTTGAGATTGTCCAAAGATGAGCCAAGACGAACATAAGCGGCCTGCTGGATCGGAACCCAATAATGACCAGGGAGTAGCCCTGGAAGATGGGGGCGAGGGCCCCACAGGAGGGATAGGCATCCTTTTTAGGGAGGAGAGAGAAAAGAGGGGGCTCAGCTATTCCCAGGTCTTCAAAATAACCAGAGTAAGGCCCTACATCCTTGAGGCCCTGGAAAATGAAGACTGGGACAGTCTTCCTTCCCCCGGTTTTGTGAGAGGGTTTGTCCGATCCTATGCCATTGCACTCGGTTTGGATAAAGACGAAGTCGTGAGGGTCTATCGAGGGGCTGCCCTCACGGAAGATACGACCCTTACGCCACCTGTTGTACCCTCCAGGAGGTGGAAGAAGCTCTTACTGCCCATTTTTCTGGTACTCGTGCTCATGGCCGGTGTATCCGCCTATTTCATTTGGAGGGAATATACCACGCGGGAGAAAGTGACGGTCAGCGCTGAAACCAACGCTCTTACAGGTCGTAGGGCCGGGGAGGGGCAAGATGAACAACTGATCTCCAATAGGACTTGGCAGGTGGTCCTGGGTCAGGAAAAAGAAACAGCAACCCCTCCTGAAAAGGCCCCAACTAAAAAGGGTGAAGATGTGCCACCCGATGATTCCGGAAAGGTATCCAGCCCTGATGGAACCTCTACCAATATTGCTGGCTCAGAGGAGGAGACGGGGCTGGTTCTTAGGGCCGCCGTAAAGGAGAGGACCTGGGTCAGGATATTCGTGGACGACCAAGATCCCAAGGAATACATATTTCAACCTGGAAGTAAGCCCGAGTTGACCGCCAATGAGGGCTTTGAACTGGTTATCGGCAATGCGGGCGGAATTGAACTTGAGTTAAACGGACAGAGGGTTGAAGATCTGGGGAGAAGTGGACAAGTGGTTCGCCTGAGGCTGCCGAAAGACAACGAGCAATCTCGGGATTTTGAGTAGCGTCTAGGTAAGAACTGTTTGAAATAATTCGCAATTATCCGTAAAAAGGTAACTTCTCAATAAGTTTGGGGGAAATAACCGGGGGTTTCTGGAGTGGGGTTCGGCTGTTTCTTGAAGGCGCTCTCTCAAAGTGGATTAACTCCTCATTTTGGCAGTGGCTG
>JAUUVE010000293.1 GCA_030589715.1 Desulfobacteraceae bacterium
GGTAGGTTTCGGTAAAGATCCACCTCCATCACTGTATTGGAGGATGGTACAAGAAGACCCGCCCGCACGGGTGACAATTCGGCCTTATCATGTTTTGAACCTGTTTCCATTTGCTTTCTCCTTAATAGTTCACCGCAAAGGCGCAAAGAACGCTGAGGTCAAACTAGTTTAATTTGTTTACAATTCGCACTATGCCGTCGAATGAGTTGCCCACTAATCTGATTTACAACTTTTGTCTTCGGCAAAGATCTTGCCACCTGGACTATTCTAACGGCAATACCTACGAAATGATCGTTGGGATCAAATATTTTATCATCCTTCGACATTCAATATTCCTTGTTGACATTCGATATTTAAATTCCTTCCTGATACTATCCTGCAGTTTAAGTTCGCGCCTACACTTCCCCTGGGGCAGGGGGGTACAGGAAAAAGTCACTGTTCCGACAGAGGGTCTGGCAGTTCGGGATCGCCATAGCCTCCACCGCCTGCTGTTTCAACAAAGAGCCGATGGCCTTGGGGTAATTCGAGTGAGGCAACTTTAGAAGGAAGCGACGTCCTGACCCCTGAAGGGTCGCCCACATAAAAGGATGCCCTCTTTCCAGGTCCGCCCCCAAGCAATCCCCAAGCTGGATGGAGGCCCCTCTCACAGAGTACAGAGAACCTGATCCCAGGCTCAAGTGCCTCATAAACACGCCGCACACCCCATCCTCCGCGATACTTTCCAATCCCCCCTGAGTCCCGTATCAATTCATACGATACAATTCGAACAGGAAAAAAGGCCTCTATGGCCTCAACGGGGACATTCATGGTATTGCCCATATGGACCCTGTGTCCATTGATACCGTCGCTATCGGGGCGTGCGCCCATCCCCCCTCCCACGGTCTCATAATGTACAAAGGGGGCCTCAGTACGGGGATTTATGCCTCCCATTGTCACTATACAGGCCGACCCGTAACTGCCTGCAATGACCCTTTCCGGTATGGCCTGTGAAAATGCGCCAAGCAAGACATCCACGATCCTGTTTGAGGTTTCAGTATTAGCCGAAACAACCGGATAGGGATGCGCGGCACAGACAATGCTCCCTTTAGGGGCGATAATTTTTATGGGTTCATAGCATCCGGAGTTGGGTGGAATGTGAGGGTTTGTCACGGCTAGAATAGTATAGTACACGCTGGATGCAGTCACTGCAAAAGGCGCATTAACCGGACCCTTTGTTGCGGGGGCGGATCCTGTAAAATCCGCAATAACCGATTTTCCATCAACCTGAATAGCGACACAAAGTCTCAGGCCTTTACCTTCTGGACCGGCCCCATAGCCGTCCCCGTCCATGTATTCTTCAAATCGATATGTTCCATCGGGTATATCCGCAATCTCATTTTCGATCAAATATCTGGAGTAACGTAAGGTCTCCCCCATGACCCGCTTTATATGAGCAAGGCCGTATCGACTAACCAGCTCCTTAACTCTCTGCAATCCCCTCATGTTGCCTGCAAACTGGGCGTTTATATCTCCCAACCTCTCTTCAGGAACCCGAACATTTGCAAATACAATATCTGAGATCTGCGGGTCTAGCCTTCCTTCCTTGAAAATGATAACGGGTGGAATTCGAATCCCTTCCTGATAAATTTCCTGGTTCACGCTGGAACTTCCAGGGGCGGATCCCCCCACATCAGGCCAGTGAGTTCGATTAACCGCATACCCGATGAGTTCCTCTCCCACAAAGATGGGTGTTATCAAGGTCATGTCGGGAAGGTGGCTCCCACCCCTGTAGACATCATTGGTTAAGATCGCATCCCCTGGCCGTAACTCTGATAGGGATACGGTTTCCAGGGCCCCTTTTATTGAATAGGGCATAGCGCCAAGATGAACGGCTATATCGTTGCCCTGGGCAATTACTTTGCCCGTTGAATCCGCCAGGGCACAGGATAGATCCGAAGAAAGGCTGATCAGTGGAGAGAAGGCAGCCCGCATGATCACACTCTTCATCTCTTCGCATATTGAGTAAAAGGAACTACGAAGGATCTCAAAGGTAACCGGGTCCGAGGAAACAAAGGAGGTTTCTTTTCCCGACATATCCCTATCTTGACCCCGATGTTGCATTAAAAACACTCCTAATTGTCCTTCGGACTCCCCCCCTTCGGGTGGGTCCCCAGATTCTCAAAAAGTTCTGTCATACAAGTCTGGAAGTTGGCAATCGATACAGCTCCGGACATTACCAAACGTAAATTCGTGAAGTATCATCAATTTTCCATTTCATGCTGCGATAACAAGCTATTTCAACAAAGCGTCACGTTTTTTGCGAAATCGGGGTTGATTTAATGACGAGACATCTTCTTTCATCTAAAAAACTTCTCTGATCTTCCATGATATAAACTGTCGTGTCCATTGCGTCAATGATAGCCGGGCCATTGATTTCATCCCCGGGTCTTAAGTGCTCCATCCGATATCCGGGAACCTCCATAAACTCGCCCCTCTGATCATCAAATATCTTTCTCGGGGAAGACTTTCCTGTTCCGGGTGGCTCCGGAGCGTTCTGAAAGAAGCCCTCTGTCCGTGGTGTTGTGTCGTCTATTGTCGCAGTCAACCTGAAGTTTACGACCTCAATCCGTGAGCCGGGGAGGATATAATGAAAAGATGCCTTGTACTTTTCCTCGAACTGCCCTTTAAGGGATAGAATCTCTTCCGGGCTACCCAAATCCCCGACAATGGGGAGGGTTAATTCAAATACCTGACCCAGATATCTCAGGTCCACTGAACGAAACATCGAGACTTTCCTCAAATCACGACCTTCTCTTTTCAGAAGATCCATCATCTGCCCTTCCAGGCCCCCGAACATTTTCGGACCGGCAGACCTTGGCATCTCATCTGTCAGATAGGGGCGTGTTCTGCCTAGATCGTGCCTCACACCTGCCCCCAGGAGCCCCCGGGCGGAGAATACGCCCGCAAGGGGTGGAACAAGAGTCTGACCTATATTGAGATCCTTTGCAATAAAACTTGCATGAAGAGGCCCGGCCCCCCCATAGGCCAAAAGTGAAAAGTCTCTGGGATCAAAGCCCTTTCGGATAGAAACAAGTCGGACCATCTCAATAAGATTCGCCTTGGCAATACGTATGATGGCAGCGGCCGCCTCTTCCGGGGACCACCCGTAAAATTTCCCTATTCTGTCATATACGGTCTTTTCTGCCTCTTCCTCATATAACTTTGTGCGCCCCCCATGGAAGTATTCCGGATTCAGAAATCCGAGAATCAGGTTGGCATCGGTCACGGTTGGTTCGGTTCCTCCCAATCCATAACAGGCTGGGCCCGGGACGGCACCGGCGCTTTGAGGCCCCACCTTGAGGATACCAGCCTTATCAATCCAGGCAATGCTCCCCCCACCTGCACCGATTTCAACAAGATCGATGACCGGACTCCTTACGGATACCCTCCAACGGGTATCCCATGATGAAGAGAATCCGCATGAAATTCGGAGGTTATCTTTGGTGTTCCTTCTGTGATAATCCCCGCCTTTGCGGTGGTCCCACCCACATCCAGAGCTATAATGTTTCCGAAACCCAGCCCCCTGCCCAGCCACGCTGCCGATACCATGCCGGCTGCCGGGCCTGACTCGATAAGGTGAACCGGAAAATGTCTGGCATTTTCAGCAGATGTAACGCCCCCATTTGACTTCATCACCGAAAAGGATTCCACGCCCTCCTCTGACAACTCCTTCGCCATCTTCTCTAAATAGCGATCAACAGAAGGTCTGATATAGGCATTTAGAACGGTTGTGCTCGTACGTTCGTATTCTCTAAACTCAGGCCATACCTCGTGTGAACAGGAGA
>JAUUVE010000017.1 GCA_030589715.1 Desulfobacteraceae bacterium
AAAGACCTGGGAGCCGCCCTCATTACGGATCGGATAGGTGGCGCTATACAGATTTAGGATGCTGATTGCCGCCACAATTAGCAACAGCAGAAGCAAGACCCAATCAAAATTCTGGATCAATCTGCGATCAAACATCTCTTCCCTCTTGACCTTTTCAAAACTTACCTACTCTGGCGCCCCAAGGTAGGCCCCAATGATCTCTTTGGCAATGGGTGCGGCAGTGCTTCCCCCATGCCCCCCATGTTCAATCACTATCACTATCGCGATCTTGGGTTTTTCTGCAGGTGCAACTGCCACAAACCAGGCGTGATCCATGTGCTCAAAGGGGACCCCATCCCGATCATCGCCCCCCTTTCCTTTTTTAAGGGCCACAACCTGAGCAGTTCCTGTCTTACCCGCAACGGTTATATCCTTGACTTTGGCCTTAGAGCCCGTCCCGCGGGGTTCATTGACCACGCCAATAAGTGCCTTCCTGACAAGTTCCAGATGCCCTTGCCTGATCCCCAGCCTCCCTCTCCCCTTGAGACCAGATCCATGGACCTTGTCAGCGTGGGTTTTTCCTATCCGTTTGGTCAGTTGAGGTTTGTGTACGACCCCCCCATTAAAAACGGCCGAGATCATTGTGGCCATCTGGATAGGGGTTACGAGGATAAAACTTTGCCCAATAGAGAGGGAAACGGTTTCCCCTGCCTGCCACGGCGAACCCCATCGCTTCAATTTCCACTCTTTGGTGGGGATTAGGCCGCTCTTTTCTCGGCCCACATCAATCCCGGTCTTCTCTCCAAGGCCAAATTTCTTGGCATAGGAGGCAATCCTGTCGACCCCCAGCCTCCTCCCCATCTTGTAAAAATATATATCACACGATTCAACTAAGGCCCTGTGGAAACCAACCTTCCCATGCCCATACTTCTTCCAGCAACGGTATTTGCTTCGCCCGAGGGAGTATGTACCGTTACAGAACAATTCCTCCGCCGGGTCAATAACGCCCTCTTGGAGCCCCGCCAAGGCGATTATAATCTTGAAAACTGATCCGGGCGGATACAGACCCGTCAATGCCCTATTCTGCAAGGCCGAATCCTCGGATGAGACGATATTCTCCCAGCTCGCCTTGTCTATCCCCCCAACAAAGAGGTTGGGATCATAGGGGGGACTGCTCGCCAGGGCCAAAATCTCTCCATCCCTGGGGTCCATGGCCACAATTGCCCCTTTCTTGCCAGACAGTGCTTTCTCTGCCAGGACCTGGAGATTCTTGTCTATTGTCAGATATATGTCTGCGCCGGACACAGGAGGCTTACGTGAGACCACTTTTATTATCCTGCCGGCTGCGTCTACCTCAACCTGCTCTCCCCCTCGCTTACCATTTAAGACTGTCTGCCATTTCCATTCCACCCCCGACTTTCCAATCAGATCTCCCGATTTGTTATTAGGGTATTCCCCGGCCCTCAACTGCTGCTTAGTGATTTCCCCCATGTAGCCGAGGAGATGAGAGGCAAGTTTACCCGAGATATACCGTCTCTGCTGTTTTACCTTTATCAAAATCCCAGGCAGATTAAACCGATGGGTCTCGATGGTGGCCAACTCATTCCGTGATATATCCCTCTTTACGCAAACGGGCTTAAAGGGGAGACCCCTGGAGACCTTATCCAGCCATCCCCCTGTCGATCCGGGGTCAAGCCCTATTAATCTATTCAGGCTTTCCAATAGTCGTCCCTTATCTTGAACCTCCTCTGGGATTATATAGAGATCATAGGAAGGGCGGTTATCCACTAATACTTCGCCGTTCCTATCAAATATTATGCCCCTAAATGGAGAGATGTCCTGTAGCCTAATTCGGTTGTGCTCTGACTTGGACCGGTAGACCGGACCATTCATGATCTGTAGGAACCAAAGCCTGAGGATCAAGACGCTGAATACCACCAAGACAAAAAGTGTGGCCCATCGGATCTGTTTGTTAAAGACCTCGAAGGAGGCTGGATCGAAATCGGATGTTCTCAAGGTAATCCTGGGTCTGTTTTATTTGTTGTCATTTGATTTTTCGACCCTGTCCCATCTGCTGGGCCAGAACCCTTCGCAAGAAAGACAGTCAATAGGTGCCCCGGGGAAGCCCCAGGGTCATCTTTAGGAGAAATCCCCCGTAGCCGATTGAACAGATAGAACAGGACAGGTGCACAGAGGCCTGTACATATCGCTGAACTCACTGATATCAATATGTAATGCTTTGAAAAGACGGCCTCTTTGGAAAAGAGGGCAATCACCACAAAAAAGACAACCCTTTTCAATAATTCTGCTGAAGATACAAGAAGTACCTGACCCTTTGGGTGGTTAAGATCAAAGAGGCGGGATCCCAGATAGATTCCACCAAAGACGCAAGTGTAGAGGAAGGCAAAAAGACCGTCCAACCCGCCGGAAAGTATGTCGATTAGGAGCCCCTGGCCGAAGGCAAAGGCCCCTGTGACAACCGGTCCGCAAAAGAGAAAGAGATATGCGGTTAGAATGGCCAAGAGATCCAGATCAAAGAGGTCCGAACCAACAAAGTTGGTCCAGTTCCCTTTGACCAGGGTGAAAATCAGCCCCAAGACCCACGCAAGGATATAAAAAGTCAGTTCTTTTTTTCTTGAGGGTTCGACGGTTTGTTCTCCCTTAAGATCACCAAAACTTCTTCTAATTTGGAAAAATCAACAGCAGGCCTGAGCTTAATATCCTTAAAGAGTTCTCCTGAAATCTCATTTACTTCAGAGATCTGGCCGACCGGCAGCCCTTTTGGAAAAACGCCTCCAAGCCCCGAGGTAACGACCATGTCTTCAACTGCCACATCACTGGATTTAACCACATAATCCAGTTTGAAGATCTCGGTTGAAGCCCCCTTTGCTATGCCCCTGTCCCTGGAGCGCTGGATTAGGCAGTCAACAGCGCTGTTTTGATCTATAATTAGCAAGACCTTCGCGTAATTTGGTGAGATGGAGACGATCCTGCCCACCACACCGCTGGCATTGACCACAGGCATGTTTGGCCTTAACCCTGCCCGATTCCCTTTGTCAATGACGATCGATTTAAACCACCCAGTCGGATCCCTCCCTATGACCTGGGCAGCAAGGACCGGGCGATTGATTGCCTGTTTAAACTGGAGAAGACCCTTGAGTCTTTCATGGGTGGTCAGCAATTCACGGTATCGGCTGTTCTCTGCTCCTAGACCATCAACTTTCCTCTTCAACTGTCTATTTTCGTGACGCAGGTTGACCAGGTAAAAATAGCTTAACCATAAGTCTTCTGCTGTATTAACCGTTTGTTTTATGAGTTTTTGAAGGGGGGCGGTGATCTCTATGATTACCTGCTCAACAGGATTCCATGAGGGCCTCTGGCCAGAACTGGACGATAGCATGAACAATACGAAACAGACAAAAAGGATCCATATCCATATTTTGTGAAAGCCTCTTACATCTTTCAATGTCTAAACCAATCTCCGCTTTGCTCTGGATTTTCTTGGGAAGGGATAGGTGACCCTAATGGTGCTAGGTTATTGCAACCTCTCTTAGGATTGAGAGATCGTCCAGGGCCTTTCCAGAACCAAGGACCACTGTCGAAAGAGGGTCTTCAGTAATCGTTATGGGAAGCTTTGTCTCCTCTCTTAAGAGGACGTCAATATTCTTGAGGAGCGAACCGCCGCCAGTCATTACGATCCCCGTATCCACAATGTCGGCCGCCAATTCAGGAGGGGTTTGCTCCAAGGCGATGCGCACGGTATCAATTATGGTCTGTACCTGCTCTGAGATGGCCTTCCTTACCTCTTCCGAATCTATGGTCAAGATCTTCGGAATACCAGTGACTAAATCTCGCCCCTTGACTTCAATCGTATCTACCTGCTGACTCGGAAAGGCACTGCCAATGGTTGTCTTTATGATCTCAGCGGTGCCGATTCCTATCAGGAGATTATACTTTCTCTTTATGTGTTGCAGTATGGCTTCGTCCATTTTGTCGCCACCTACCCTTACCGACTTACTGTACACAATCCCTGCAAGGGATATGACAGCGACCTCGGTAGTGCCGCCCCCGATGTCCACCACCATATTGCTCGTGGGCTCCGTAATTGGAAGTCCCGCGCCGATGGCTGCTGCCATAGGCTCCTCGATAAGGAAGACCTCCCTCGCCCCAGCGGATTCGGCAGATTCGCGAACGGCCCTTTTTTCAACCTGCGTAATTCCACTGGGCACACAGATAATAATTCGGGGTCTGACCAATGTCTTGCGGTGATGTACGGTCCTTATGAAATGGCGAAGCATTGCTTCGGTGGTTTCAAAATCTGCAATCACCCCATCCTTCATGGGACGAATGGCCACAATATTCCCAGGGGCCCGGCCCAGCATCATTTTTGCCTCTTTCCCCACCGCCAATATCTTATTGGCGCCCTTTGCATCCTTCTTGATAGCCACCACGGAGGGCTCATGCAAGACAATCCCTTTGCCTTTCATATAGACGAGGGTGTTGGCTGTTCCAAGATCTATGGCTAAATCATTGGAGAACAAGCCCAAAAGAGGATCAAAAAGCATTATTCTCTCCTTTCTGTCTTTGGCAACTCCTCAGATTTCAAACTGTACAAGGCGAATTAGATTCTACCTGCGAAAATGGGCAAAATAGATTTGTGTTGACAAATTCTCTGATCCGTGATGTACTAAGCATTTATAGTAATTCAAAAAGAGGGAATCGATGACACCATGAAAAGGACTTACCAACCCAGCAATATCAAAAGGGCACGAACTCACGGTTTCAGGGCCAGGATGCGAACAAAAGGCGGCCAAAACGTATTAAAGAAAAGAAGGGCAAAAGGACGAAAAAGATTAGCCGTATAACATCTCCGCTAGATCTGATCGATTTTCTTCTTTATGGGTGAGTTTGCCCTTACAAAAAAAGAAAGGTTATTGAATCGAACTGACTTTGTCAATTTAAATCGGTCTGGTAAGCGGTATCATACCAGACATTTTTTAGTCATTTTCAAGAAGAACGGGCTGGGCATTACGAGATTGGGGGTCACAGTTAGTAAAAAGACGGGCAACGCGGTCAAAAGGAATAGGACCAAGCGGTTGATCAGGGAATTCTTCAGGCTTAATAAGGCATATCTCCCCCAAGGATATGATATCGTCGTCGCAGCTAAGAAGGATGCCAGCTATTTGGATCTCCGAAAAACCAAAAAGGAACTTGCGGAAATCTTCATTGATAAAAGTTTCTGCGTATAAATTCAGGTATTTACCTATTGGTCTGATAGCAGTATACCAAAAATTATTCTCACCTTTTTGGCCTCCTTCCTGTCGTTTTTATCCCACATGCTCAACCTATGCCCGCCATGCTTTTAAGAAGTACGGGATCATAAAGGGTGGGGTGCTGGCTCTCATCAGGATCTGTAAGTGCAACCCCTTACATCGTGGTGGGTACGATCCCCTTATATAACAGCAGAGGGGATTTGTGGTGCACGGTGCTTGATATCTGTGAGTGCTACATTCCTTGACCGTACTTCCTGAATTACAGGGCTTGGCATGAGTGTGCATTAGATAATGACATAGAGCTGGAATTTTATGACTGGATAGCTGAAATGGAAAAAAGAACCATACTGGCCTTTGTCTTATCCTTCATAATACTTATCGGGTGGGCCATCTTTTTTGGGCCGAAGGAAAGACAGACGCCCAAGGGGGGAGGGATAGCCCCCAGGGAAACGCCTGCGGAAACGTCACCTCAGGCCTCGAGGCCTACCGAATTGACCTCTTCTGGCCCTTCTCAGGTGTCTGTGGAAACGGCAGGCAAAAAGCTCACAGAGGCGGCAGCTGAAAAGGAGGTAGAGATCAACACACCCCTTTACAGGGCCATTTTTTCCAATGTTGGCCCTACCATAAAAAGCTTTAAATTAAAGAACTATTATGAGACCACTGCCGCGGATTCTCCGTTGGTCGAACTTGTCAATATCAGAGATGGTAAGGGCCGTTTCTTGCTTGCAGATTTTAAGGCCCCTTCTTCCACCCAGCCCGGGGATACTGTTTACCACGTGGATGAAGAAGCTATACAATTGGGACCTGACTCAGCCCCAAAAGACCTGGTTTTCAGCTCTACAACCCCTGATGGTCTCATGATCAAACAGACCTTTCGGTTCTATCCGGATCAATACAGGGTGGACCTAGCTATTGATGCGACCAACCAGTCAGAAAGGCAGGTCCGTGGGGCCTTTTCGGCAGGTTTAGAGGTCATGCCACGAGAAAAGAAGGGATATTATTCTTTTGTAGGTCTGGCGGTCCTCCAGAATGACAAACTGGAGGAATTGGAGACCGATGATTTATCCGAAGAAACGGTTCTCAAAGGCCGGATTGGCTGGATGGCATATGAGAATGACTACTTCATGTTCGCCATAGTGCCGGAAATGCCGTCAAAGGGGGTTTTTGAGGGGCGCCTTCTGAAGTCGGGGCTGTTAAAAGGGACCTACCTGCCACCTTTCATAGATCTAAACCCTTCTCAAGGGGCCTCCTATCGATATGAGCTCTATCTGGGCCCCAGAGACCTTGGTATCTTGAAGCAGTTTGGATATGGCCTGGACCAAGCGGTCAATTTCGGGTGGACCGACATCATTGCCAGACCACTCCTCTATGTATTGCACTTTTTCTACAAATACGTCCACAACTACGGGGTATCTATTATCCTGCTTACCCTTTGTGTCAAGATTCTCTTTTGGCCCCTTACCCGCAAGAGCTATAAGTCCATGAAGGAGATGCAGAAACTTCAGCCCAGAATGGCCAAGATCAGGGAAAAACACAAGAACGACAAACAGAAAATGAACCAGGAAATGATGGCCCTCTATAAGACCTATAAGGTGAACCCCATGGGGGGGTGTTTGCCTATGGTAATTCAGCTTCCCGTCTTTTTTGCGCTATTTAGGGTTCTGGGAAGCTCCATCGAACTCAGACATGCCCCTTTCATTCTCTGGATAAATGATCTTTCAGCCCCGGATCGATTGTTTAACTTTCCATTTGAGATCCCCTTTATGACCCCGCCATATGGAATACCGGTCCTTACACTGCTAATGGGGGCATCCATGTTTATTCAACAAAAAATGACTCCAACCCCGGGTGATCCGGCTCAGGCCAAGATTATGATGTTCCTGCCTATCATCTTCACCTTTATGTTTATCAACTTTCCCTCTGGCCTTGTGCTTTACTGGTTAGTCAATAATCTCCTTTCCATAGGCCAGCAGTATAGTATTCACAAGAGACCGGCATAATATCTGGAGGAAGACGATGGAAATTACGGAGACTTTTGAATTTGAAGCAAAAACCGATGAGGAAGCCATTGAAAAGGCGTGCCGCCAACTGAATCTCACAAGGGACGAAATGGAAATTGAGATATTGGAGCCTGGGTCCGCAGGGATCTTTGGGTTGGTGGGAGGCAGGAAGGCCAAGATCAAGGTCACCGTCTCAAGGAAGGAGCCCGAAGTCCCTGAGGAGGAAGATGGGATCGCCATTGCAAAGGAGGCATTGGAAAAAATCCTGGCCCTGATCCCCATGGAAGGGATTACGGTGAGGGCGGAGCAGGTGGATGGAGCCATTGTCTTGAACATCGAAGGCGACAAATCGGGTCTCCTGATTGGGCGCAAAGGTAGGACCCTGGACGCCCTTCAGTTCATTGTGAACAAGATAGTGAATAAGACCTTGGAGCGGAGAGCCCGCGTAATAGTTGACTCTGAAGACTACCGTCAGAGGAGGCGAGATTTCTTGACCCAAATGGCCCTGAGGATGGGTGACAAGGCAAAAAAGACCCAAAGGCCTGTGAGCACCAACCTCCTAAATCCTCATGACCGGAGGATCGTGCATCTTGCCCTCAGGGAGGACGAGGAATTGGGCACCAAGGGCAGGGGAGAAGGGGTACTAAAGAAAGTCGTTATTATCCCCAGGAGAAATAACGTTTCAAGGTCCTCTCGTTTCCAATAGTGTTGACCCCGATGTTACATTAAAATTCACCCGGGTGCGCGAAATATGCCGCCATACAGGTGCAAACATTGACAATTGATGCTATCATACAAGTTTGAAACTGATAATTGGTGCAAACTCAGGACTTCACCAGATGTCAATTTCTCATTTGGGCTTGATGCAGCGGTTTTATGCTATAATAACAGGCATTTTTGAAAATTGAGTCAGAACTTTTTGTAACATCGGGGTTGATATGCGGGTTGAAGGGGTATCAGACCCGAACCTGCGGCAACCCGTAACGGGTAACGTGCAACAGTATAATATCAGAACTCACTAATTCGGGCAAAAACCCACTTTCCCAATCGCAAATAAGACTCCCGACATTTAGCGGGAGTGATGGAGTACTGGAGTATTGGAAAAGTTCTTTATATCCTAAGCATTACTCCGTTACTCCATCACTCCAGTACTCCTTTTGCAAACACGGATCCGGGAATTCATCTTGTCCCGCGGAACGCGGGATTTGGCGCAAAAATTGGTGCTTTTGGTGAGATCTGATTATGCCCTCAGACGAGGATACTATCGCCGCCATAGCCACGCCCATTGGCCAGGCCGGGATCGGTATCGTACGTGTCAGTGGCCCTCGGGCATACAGGATTGCTGAAAAGATCTTTGAGCCCAAAAATACCATCCAGGGGCTTCATAGCCATCGCCTTTACCTGGGCCGCCTAAATGAACCTTCCTCCGGAGAGATGATCGATGAGGTCCTGCTCTCCTATATGAAGGCCCCCCATTCCTACACCCGCGAAGACGTCATTGAAATCAACTCCCACAGCGGCTACGTCCTACTTTCAAAAATTCTTCAGGTGGTACTGGAGCAAGGAGCCAGACTAGCCAGGCCTGGAGAATTCACGTTGAGGGCCTTTCTGAACGGCAGAATTGATCTCACCCAGGCAGAGGCCGTTACGGATCTTCTCAATTCCAAGACAGACAGGGGCCTTATCCTGGCATCTCAACAGATTCAGGGATCGTTCAGGAAAAAAATCGAGGCATTGCGTCTGAAGGTGGTAGATAAACTTGCACATGCAGAAGTGGCTATCGATTTCCCTGAAGAAGAAACAGACATAATATCCAGGGAAAGGACTGCAGACCTCATCGAAGAGGAAGTCATCGGACCGATTGAGGCCCTGATAACGGCCCATGCCGGAAGAAGGATCTGGGTAGATGGGATAAACACCGTGATCGTGGGGCGTGTCAATGCAGGTAAATCAAGCCTGCTTAACCGCCTCTTGAATGAAGAACGTGCCATTGTAACCCCCATCCCAGGCACCACAAGGGACGTAATTGAATCCACTATCACCGTTGAAGGGCTGCCCCTCAGAATAATGGATACAGCGGGCTTGAGAAAGGTCAAGGGTGAAGTGGAAAAGATGGGGATTTATTTAACCGAACAAAAGTTGGCAGAAGCCGACTTCTTATTGGTCGTCATCGATCGAAGCCGGCCAATGAATGAGGATGATAATAAGATCCTTGCTCAATCTCGGGCGAAAAAGGCGTTGATAGTGCTCAACAAGATAGATTTGCCTTCCAGGCTCAGCAAGAAGGACAAAGAGGAGGTACTATCGGGTTTTTCCGTTACCGAGATATCTGCTCTTACAGGACAAGGTCTTGATGGGTTAAGAAAGGCCATTGCGGAGTGTATCCTGGAGAGTCAAATTGACATGACGGTCTCCAACATTGCGCCCAATTTGAGGCACACACAGGCCTTGACCGATGCGGCCCGGTTTTTCAGAAGCGCTGCCAAAAGTGCAAGAGAGCATGCGCCCATGGAAATCGTTGCCCTTGAACTCAAGAGTGGACTCGACTCTTTAGGAGAGATAACAGGGGAGACCACCAGCGAGGAGGTCTTGGATAATATATTCAGCCAGTTTTGTCTGGGGAAGTGAAAGGGGAGGAGGAAGGGGTCGCCAAATGGGTTCCAAAGACAGTAGCAAGACTCGAAAGTCCATAAAGGCCCTGAGGATTGTCTTTGTCTTGATCGTCTCTTTGGCCGTTGCCCTGATTTTCGTCAAGACCCGCCCTCGTCCCAAACAAAAAATCGTAGAAAACCTGGGCCCCCTGGTTGAAGTGGTCGAAGTTCGCAAGGCCTCTTTACCTCTGATCATTGAGGCCTATGGCACGGTGAGATCGGGAGAAAACCTGAGTCTTACTGCCGAGGTGAGCGGGAAGATTGTTAAAACGGCACCTGGGCTTGAAGAAGGGGCCTATTTTTCCAAAGGGGCCTTCCTGATGCGTATTGATCCTCGTAACTATCGTCTTAATGTGGAACTGCTCCAGTCAGAGGCAAGTGCTTTAGAGGCCGAATTGGGCCGGCTTGCACAGGAACGGAGAAACCTTCAGGCAACCTTGAAGATCGCTAAAGAGGACCTGGATCTGGTCAAGGCCGAGTACGACCGGACCCTTTCTTTGGGAACTAGAAAGGTGGTCTCCCAAAAGGAACTGGATCAGGGCCGGCAAAAGTGGCTCTTGAGCAGTCAGAGGGCGCAGGAAATCAAGAATTCCCTCGCCCTTATCAAGCCCCGCAAGGATGTCCTAAAGGCCCAGCGCCAGTCGATTAAGGTTCGGCTGAAGGAGGCGGATCTGGCGTTGAAGAGGACGGAAATCCGAACCCCCTTCGTCTGTCGCATCGCCGATAAATTGGTTGAGACAGGCCAGTATGTGAAGGTGGGGTCTGTGCTGGCAAATATATACAATGTGGGACTCATGGAAGTAGAGGTACGCATTCCTCCTCGAGATCTCCGGTGGCTGGAGATTGGTCCTTCTGGGCGCCCGGATCGGCTGAAGAATCCCCAAGTGAGGGCCCGCGTCATGTACGATTCCTCCGGCGAAAACCTGGTCTGGGATGGTCTTGTATCAAGAGTAAAAGGGCGGATGGAGGAGAACACCCGGACCCTTCCGATCGTGGTGGAGGTCCGGAACAGTCATCCCGGTCCCGGGCACCCCATCCTGCCGGGGATGTTTGTGAAGGTGAAAATTATCGGACAAAAGATGCATGATCTGTTCCTACTCCCGGCAGGGGCGGTTCGCGAAGGGGGTGCCGTTTACGTTGTGAGAAACGGGAAGATTGAGGTCAAATCGGTGAAGATCCTGCGCCGTGTGGGCAATCAGGTATATGTCACAAGGGGGCTCTCGGACGGGGACCAGGTGATTACGTTGTTTCCGGGGACGGCACTTGAAGGGATGAAAGTCCGGGTGAGAAATAGAAGAACCCAGCCTCAGAAGCATTGAGCGGTGAACCATTTCAACTTGATGTGAATTGGATAATGGAGCCTGTTAAACAAGATCAGGGGTTGGGCATCTAAGGGGAGGCAATGGCAGGATGAAATCCATAGCCAGATGGTCGGTGGAGCACAGGGTTACGGTCAACCTCCTCATGGTGTTCATCTTTGTAGTGGGGATTATGAGCCTCACCCGGATGAAGCGGGAGATGTTCCCCCATTTCTCCCTAGATCTCATATCCATCCAGGTGGTCTACCCGGGTGCCAGCCCAGAGGAAATCGAGGAAGGGATTGTCGTAAAGATAGAAGAGAAGGTGAAGTCAGTCGAGGGGGTAAAGCGGGTCATTTCAACGGCAAAGGAAGGGGTCGCGACGGTCCTCCTGGAGGTCAAATAGGACGTGGAAGATGTCCAGAAGGTGGTAGATGAAGTCAAGACCCTGGTTGATACCATCGATACCTTTCCGGATGAGGTAGAGACCCCCGTGATCCAGGAGGTGACGGTCAGGGAGGAGGCTACCAACATCGCCGTTTACGGAGATGTCTCGGAACGGACCCTCCGTCATGTGGCAGAGAGGGTGCGCGATGACCTCCTATCCTCAAAGCACATCTCTCAGGTGAACCTGGCCGGTGTGAGGGAATACGAAATCTCGGTTGAGATCTCCGAGGAGAACCTGAGGCGCTTCGGCCTGACCTTCGATGAGGTTGCTGCGGCCGTGAAGACCGGTAGTCTGGACCTCCCTGGGGGCGTTATTAGGGCCTCTGGGGGAGATGTTCTCATACGGGCAAAAGGTCAGCGTTATACCGGAAGGGAGTTCGAGGATATCCCCCTGATTACTCTCCCTGACGGCACGATTGTCCGTCTGGGCGAGGTGGGCCGAGTCATCGACGGTTTCAAGGATACCGTGCAAAAAGGCCGGTTTAACGGCAAGCCCTCTGCCCTGGTGCAGGTCAGGAAGACGAGGGATGAGGACATTATTAATATCGCCAGGACGGTCAAAAGATATATCGAGGAGAATCGAGATAAACTCCCCACCGGAGTTAGCATGGCGCGCTGGGCAGACCTCTCTTTTCTGGTCCAAGATCGGATCAACCTGCTGGTTCGGAATGGCATCCAAGGCATCATCCTGGTTTTTCTGTGCCTGGCCCTTTTTCTGCGCATGGGTATGGCATTCTGGGTAGCCCTTGGAATCCCTATCTCTTTTATGGGCGCCTTCTGTGTCCTTTACTGGCTCGGTGCCAGCATAAACATGATTTCTCTCTTTGCCTTTATTATGACGTTGGGCATCCTCGTGGACGACGCAATTATCGTGGGGGAGAACATCTATGCCCATTACGAGCGGGGTAAGCCTCCTGTTCGGGCCGTTATTGATGGGACATCAGAGGTAGGGGCCCCCGTGGTTATGGCGATCAGTACCTCGGTGGTGGCCTTTATACCCCTTTTGTACATAAGCGGTATCATGGGAAAATTCATCAAGATCCTGCCAATGGCCGTCATCACCATTCTGATCGTCTCATTGTTTGAGGCCTTTGTTATCCTTCCTGCCCACGTGGCAGAGACCCTGGAGCGGGACCATCGAAGGGTCAAGGCCAAGAAAAGGCTTCACACCCGATTGCTGGACCGTATACAGGAAGGCCTCCAGTACACCATAAAACGCATATATGGCCCTGCCCTGAGATGGGTCCTCAAGAACCGCTATTTTACCTTTACCCTGGGTCTGGGCGTTCTGATCATGATAATCGGTCTGGTGGCGGGAAGGCATGTGCCTTTTGTCCTGTTTCCCAAGCCGGACAGCAACTATATTCAGGCCGAATTCAGCTACCCTTTGGGAAGCTCCGTCAGCATAACCGAGGCCACCGTCGAGAAGATCGAACAGGCCATTCCCCAGCTCAACAAGGAATTTTCGGAATCCTTTGCCGGTGGCAAGGATATTGTCCTCTATTCCTTCGGCCTGGTCGGAATGGTTGCCAGGGCCCATTTCGGGGGAACAGAACTGGGGGGCCACTCGGGTCAGGTATTCCTCGAACTCGTTCCGTCTGAAGATAGATCGGTTACCGCCACCGCGGTGGTCAACCGCTGGAGGAGTCTGGTTGGAGAAATCCCGGGAACGGACCAGCTCTCCTTTAGCACCTTAAGTGGTGGCCCTGGAGGAAATCTGATCGAAATCCAGCTCCTTGGAGACGATTTCAATGAACTGTAAGGGGCAGCAGAGGAACTCAAGACCGAGTTGAGGAAATATCAGGGCACCTTTGACATTGCAGATAATTTTAGGCCAGGGAAGGTAGAGCTAAAGGTCCGGGCAAAGGAAACGGCCCGTCCATTGGGAATCACCCTGGCAGGTCTGGCTCGACAGGTGAGGCAGGCCTTTTACGGGGAGGAGGCGGTCCGCATTCAGCGGGGGAGGGATGATGTCAAGGTTATGGTTCGATACTCCGAACCGGAGCGGCGTACATTAGGTACCATTGAAGAGATGCGGATCCGGACTCCCACGGGGAAAGAGGTGCCTCTCTCCGAGGTTGCTTCCCTGACTTACGGGCGAGGGTATTCCGTGGTGAATAGAGTGGATCGCCAGCGCCAAATAACGGTCGTGTCGGATCTCGACGAGGAGGTTGCCAACGCCGAGCGCATCATAAGAGAGCTCGACAGCGGTTTTCTTCCCGACCTTGTCAAGCGCCACCCCGGTATCAGGTATGCATTTGAAGGTCAAAAACAACGGGCCAGTGAATCGGTCTCCAGCTTATTCAAAGGGTTCATCATAGCCGTACTGGGCATATACCTGCTCCTGGCCACACAGCTACGATCCTATGTTCAGCCCCTGGTTATCCTGACGGCCCTTCCATTTGGAATGGTGGGTGCCATCCTGGGACACCTGGTAATGGATCTGCCCATAACACTCCTAAGCCTGTTCGGAATGGTTGCCCTGTCCGGGATTGTGGTAAATGACTCCATCATTCTCCTGGATTTCATCAACAGAGCGATCCGGGAAGGAACTCCGCTTGCTCAAGCAGTAGAAGAGTCGGGAAAGGCACGATTCCGTCCTGTCATACTCACATCGCTCACCACCGTAGCCGGTCTGCTGCCCTTGTTGTTGGAGAGGAGTTTTCAGGCCCAGTTCCTTATTCCCATGGCCGTTAGCATCGCCTTCGGGCTTATGGTAGCGACTGTCCTGACGCTCCTATTTGTCCC
>JAUUVE010000426.1 GCA_030589715.1 Desulfobacteraceae bacterium
CCGGCCACCATGTCTGCTATCTCCGAGGTGCCGGGCTCAATGCCTCCCCCATGGGGTGCCATCACTGCAATTTCCGACCTACCGCGTCTAAAAAGGACCTGATAGTCCTTTCCTGCTTTTTCGCTTTCCCTTAATTCCTTGTAATTGTTATATTTTTCCCTGAAACCCATTCCTGATGACCGAAACCGGCCGGGCCAAGCCACGCTTAGCCCCTCGGCTGGATTGGAGGTATAAAGAATCCCGAAGCAATTTTCAAGGATGTGGGGTTATCGATACCAAAATATGGGAAATAATACAAATGTTAAATGCCCTAGCTGAAAGGGCACACCTGGCAAAGGCCAAGGGATCAAAACTCCGAGGAGATGTTTCATCATTGACACGCAAGATCAGTTCTCTTAAGCTTCCCCACATGGAAAAACTTGAAGACATACCGCTGAGGCTGGACCTTGGTGAAATCAAGAAAAAACTCCATTTGAACCGGACCGGGGGTTGGGATCTGGGTGAGGCCCTTCTAGAGACAGCTAGGGCCGCAATCAGACCCAGGGCTGTTTATAAGGTCTGCTATGTGGAGGAAAGGGTTGAAGACTCAGTTATCATAGATGGGATCTGTTTTAGGAGCCGGGTCTTGAGGAAGAATTTGGAAGAGGTGGGCAGGGTCTTTGCCTATGTAGTCACGATTGGCAAGGAACTGGAAGAAAGGGCCAGTTCATGCGAGGACTTGTTGGAAAAATACTTTTTTGATTCCATCGGAAATGTGGCGCTAGTCAAGGCTCGAAAATACTTGGAAGATCAACTGCGCTCCAGATTTGCCCTTGACGGCGTGTCATTTATGAGCCCGGGCTCATTGGGGGATTGGCCCATTGAAGAGCAGAGACCCCTGTTCTCACTGTTTGAGGGCGGGGAGGCCACCATTGGTGTAAGGCTGAGTGAGAGTCTTCTCATGATCCCAATAAAATCGGTATCCGGTATCTATTTCCCCACCGAGATCACGTTCTATAGCTGTCAACTCTGCCCCCGTGAACGCTGTGAAGGAAGAAAGGCCTCTTTTGACAAGAAACTGGTCAGGGAATACGGAATTGGGGTGACAGAAGGCCTTTCAATGGATGTCCCCTATGTTTGAAGAAAAGGCAGGGATAGTATTTAACAAGGAAGTTGCCCATAGAACCTACTATATGGGGCTAAGGTCTCCCCGGATCGCAGGCGCGGCGAGACCTGGACAATTTGTCATGCTCCGGGTCACTGACGGGATCGATCCCCTCTTGAGACGTCCGTTTTCTATCTGTAGGGTTGAGGGGGATGGGCTCTTCTGCATCCTCTACCGTATAGTTGGCAAGGGAACCGCTATCATGTCAAAAACCGGTGAAGGGGAGCGATTGTCGGCATTGGGCCCCCTTGGGAGAGGATTTAAACTGCCGCCCGCCGGAGGCAGATCCCTTTTGGTTGCAGGTGGTATCGGGATTGCGCCCCTTATCTTCCTGGCACAGATCATTGACAAAGGTGATATGGCATTTTTGTCCGGATATCGATCTGCCGGGGAGATTGTTCCCACGGACCAAGTTGGCGTTGGTTCAGGGATTTCAATCGCAACCGATGATGGTACGGCGGGTCATCGGGGGCCTGTCACCGAACTCTTAAAGGGGCATGCTGAGGGGGCCGGGGAGGGACGTCCGATTGTCTTTGCCTGTGGCCCTTTGCCCATGTTGAAGGAAGTCGCTGCCCTGACCACCCACTGGCGTATTCCGTGTCAGGTCTCCTTGGAGACATCAATGGCCTGCGGCGTGGGGGCCTGCCAGGGCTGTTCGGTGAGGGGTTCTTCTGGACATGAGATGCCCTATCACCACGTATGCCAGGATGGCCCGGTCTTTGACGCGAATGCCCTTGATTGGAAAAGCCTATGAATGTGACCCAGCCAGACCTCCAAGTAAGTCTAGGGCCTCTTAAACTCAAGAATCCGGTGCTTACGGCCTCAGGGACATTTGGCTATGGTCAGGAATTCTCCTCCGTAGTGGATCTCAACCTGCTAGGAGGCATTGTGGTAAAGGGTCTTTCGCTTAAGCCCCGAGCCGGAAACCCACCGCCCAGGATTGTGGAGACCCCTTGCGGCATGTTGAATGCCATCGGCCTGGCCAACATTGGTGTAGAGGCATTCTTGGAGGAGAAGCTCCCCTGGCTCAGGGGGCTGGATATCCCTGTGATCGTTAATATCTATGGGCACACCATAGATGAGTATGGGGCACTAGCAGCCCGCCTCAAAGGGGTGGAAGGTATATCGGCCATCGAGGTGAATATCTCTTGTCCAAACGTGGAGCAAGGGGGCATGGCATTTGGGACAGATCCTGACATCTCTGCCAGGGTAACGGAGCAGGTCCTGGAGAAGGGCGACAGGCCGGTAATTGTCAAATTGTCCCCCAATGTTACCGATATCAAGGCAGTGGCCAGGGCAGTGGAAAAGGCCGGCGCAGATGGGGTATCACTAATAAATACCATTACCGGCATGGCGATAGACATTGAGAGGCGTCTCCCAAGACTTGCCAACATCTGCGGGGGCCTATCAGGCCCTGCAA
>JAUUVE010000125.1 GCA_030589715.1 Desulfobacteraceae bacterium
ACCAGATTGGAGATAAGGACCACAATGGCAATCAGCAAAAAAGAGGCCTGGGCCATCGGATAATCGTTGTGGCTAACCGAAAGCACCACCTCCCTCCCGATCCCGGGCCAGGAAAAGACCGTCTCGGTAAGCGCCCCACCATTGATAGAAAAGGCCAGGCTGAGGCCTACACTGGTGACCACGGGTAGGGCGGCATTGGGCGCTGCATGATGGTCACGGATCACCTTTTCCTCAAGGCCTTTGGCCCTTGCGGTCAGGATATAGTCCTCCTTGAGCGTCTCCAGCATGCTGCTCCGCATTATCAGCAGATAGGCACCGAAGTGTATAAGAAATAGGGTGGTCAAGGGCAGGACCATATGATGGATGATATCCAGGGCCTTTGCCAGGAACCCTGAATCCGGGTCAAGCCATACCTCCTCGGAAACCATACCATTTATGGGGAACCAACCCAGCTTGAAGCCAAATACCCAAATCATGATCAGGGCCAGCCATGGCAGGAAAACGGTATGGGTGACCAAGGCCCCGATGGTCATTCCCGCGTCGATTTTGTCCCCCTTGTGCCACGATGCTATCTTTCCCAAGAACACCCCTACCAGGGCCGATAGGATGATGGAGGTGGTGAAGAGGAGGACGGTGTTAGGTAGACGATCCCATATGATTGTGACCACCGGTTCCCCGTAAGTAAAAGAATATCCGAATTGGCCCACAAAAAAATTCTTGATATAAATGATGTACTGAACCCAAAGTGGCTCATCCAGACCCAGTTGGGCAATAAGGTACTCTGAATCCTCTGGCGTCATGTCAGGATCGACCATCATGGCGACAGGATCCCCAGGGGCCAGACGGAAGATCAAGAACAGAACCGTAAGGATCACAAAGAAAATGACTATGATCTGGATCAGTCTACGGGCGATGTATCTTCTAAGTTCCATAAGATCCGCTATCCGGTAAACGTCCTACCGAACCACTTGACTCGCAGAGCGCATGGCGCATAGAGTGACGCTTTGTGCTATGCTCTTTGCGCTCTGCGCTTTGCGTCATCAGATCGGCTTCAACTGAAGGAAGGACCACATATTTCCGACCCCTCCAAGCATCTGTACCCATCCGCTAAATCTTCCCGTGCGGACTGCCTCAACCAGTTTCGGGTTGTAAAGGGGGATATAGGGGACGTCCCTCAGGATTATCTTCTGCATCTCCCATATCAATTTCCTTCGTTTCTCCCTATTCATGGCGCTAGCGGATTCATCGGCTATGCGATCATAATTCGGGTTGCTATATCCGCTCATATTCCATCCACGTCTTTTATCATTCTTGGTAATAAAGAAGTTTCTCAAGTAGTCCGGATCAAGAGACAACCTCCCATATCCCAAGATAAAGGCATCAAAGTCATGTCGCACCTTGACCTGCTGGATCAGGGCACCAAAGGCCATGGGCCTCGAATAGGCCGGGATGCCCAGCTCCCTCAGCCATTCCTGCATCATCATACCGGACATGGCCCGATGCGGGTCATAGTCTGCAGGTGGTGTCAGAATCGTGAATTTCTCCATAGGCCGTCCGTCGGGCATCCGGATACCTTCACCTCGCACGACCTTCCCGCTCGTGTCTACCGGTGGAACCTCCCAGGTATAACCCCCACCCTCAAGAATCTCATAGGCCTTCTTGATGCGCTGCTCCCTGTTGCACCCTTGACAATAACGGGGCACATCCGGGCAGTACCAAAACTTGTTCCCTGGGGGCACAATGGAGTACATCCTGAGCCCGTATCCCTGAAGGATTCTTGAAATGATGAACTCCTCGTCGATCAAGGTAGCCACCGCTCGCCTCAAATTGACATCCTTGAAGGGGGATTTTCTGACATTGAACCCCATGTAATAAAGTGCACTTCTCTCATTGTTGAACAACTGGATATCGGGGCTTGCCTTGAGATCCTCAATATATCCCGGCTGGATGCCCCAATAAAACATATCCATGCTCCCCTTCTTCAGGGCGAGGATGGCGGCATCGGAGGTGCCGTAGATCTTGAAAATAATCCCGTCTATGTAAGGACCAAGCAACCTATCACTTATCTTCTGACCTTTACCGAAAAAGAGCTTGTTCTTTTGGAGGAAAAGGTAGGCCCCCTGCCTCCAATCCTTCAAGACAAATGGGCCGCTGCCCACCGGGTTCTCTATCTTGTGATTTAGTAACGTGACAAGTGGTTTTTTTGCCTTCCTTGCCACTTCAATAATCTTGGTCCACTCCTTTTCTTGTACTATGGGTGTAGTAAGTGTTCTTGTCAGGAAGATGGCCTTTGGTTTCTCGAGATAAAATTTCACGGTGTGTTTGTCCGGTGTCTCAATCTTCTTGATAAACTTCCATTTGGAGAGGTACCTGGGTACCCTAAACTCCTTTATAAAGAGCCCGGTAAAGGCCACATCCGCCGATGTCAATTCTGTACCGTCAGACCACTTGGCAGGCCTGATCTTGACCGTATAGGAAAGCGATTCAGCGTCAAATACAGGTTTGTCTGCTGCCAGCCATGGAATGAGTTTCAGCGTGTCGGGGCTCCGTATATATAGGGGCTGGTATATCAGGCCAAGGACCTTTAACGACCATCTGTCACCCGCGCGCCAGATATTGAGCGTCTTGGGTTCCAGTAAGAGCCCCACCTTGAGCATGTTGGCCGCCAATGTGTTAGTGCTCGATACATGAATGGTAAGCAGCAGCATCATAGCGGTCACAAGCAGGAAGGCCTTGCAACTCCAACCCGTCTTTCGAGTGGGATTTCTACTGTTCATAGCCTTTTCCTTTCTTCTGTCTAATTGTTTTACAAAAAAGTCACGTAGCCTTCATCTCCCCTACCTTCTGTTCAATGAAGTCTATGACTTTGGCCTCCAGCCTTACATTGTCAAGCCGGTTTATACGAGGAATGCCGCCTGGGCTGACACAGTTTATCTCTACCATCTTATCTCCAATAACGTCAACTCCTACAAAGAACAGCCCATCTTGTACCAACCGGTCTTTGAGGGCAGCACAGATCTCTCTTTCCTCTGGCGTCACCTCGTGCCTGTATGCCCGGGCCCCCGCATGGATATTGGTCCGAAATTCACCCTTACGGGGCTTCCTTCTCATCGCCCCTATAATTTCACCATTTAGCAAAAGGATCCTCACATCACCCTCTCCCTGCACCACATCCAGATACTCTTGTACCATAATCGGTTCTCTCTCCGGGTAAGAGCGATAGGCCTTCACATAGTAATGGATCAGAGAATGTAGGTTCTCACGATCCTGCACGCTTACCTTGATCACCCCCTCGCCCCCATATCTCTGCAAGGGCTTGACTACCATGGCACCTCCAAAATCGTCAATTATCTTCTTTAGTCGGGCTGGATCTCTTGAAACATGGGTTTCAGGAATAATGTTGGGAAAATTGAGGGTGTAAAGTTTGCTGTTTGCCAGAATCTGACCGCTTGTACTGTTTATCATGAATACCTGGTCATTGACAGACGAGAGGAACTCCATGGTCTGGTAGACCAGGGGAGGATTCTTACGCAGAAACAGGGCATCAAGATCCGTGACGGTCTCGTATATGAGTTCGTCCCTCTTGAGGCAATTGATGAGGCCCCGCCAATATCTCTTCATGGAAAGATCCGGGGGCACAGTGATATTTCGCATCCTGGCCACCACTTCATTCTTTCGGATGTACACATCGTGCGCTTCCAAAAAATAGACCGAATGCCCCCTCTGGTTGCACTCATACATCAAATGGCTGGTGGTCTCATTTTCTGGATCGATAGAGTCCAGCCTATCCATCAAAAAGGCTATATGCATGAGGCGCTCCCATAATTCTTGGTCACATACTGAACAATTTGAGACGCAATATCCAGTCCCGTCGAGGCCTCAAGCCCCCTGAACCCGGGAGAGTAATTGACTTCCACCACCTTTGCCGTGCCACTGCCATCCACAATGATGTCCGTCCCAGAGATCTCAAGGCCCAAGGTCCTGGTTGAACTGATGGCCAGTTCTGCCAACCCTTGCCCTAATGTCACGGGCCTGCCGCCACCTGTCAGGTGGATATTGGACCGAAAATCCGTAGGCTTGGGCCTGAGTTCCATGGCCCCTATAACCCGATTGCCCAAGACAAAGGCCCGGATGTCCCTCCGCCCATGGGAGGGCACATATTCCTGAATCAAGAGCCCCTGACTCTTATCCAGCAGGTTGTGTATGATAAACTCGGCCGTGGCTTGAGACTCCACCAAGACCACCCCGGTCCCTTGCCTGCTTGAAAGTGTCTTTGCCACCACCGGGTAACCGCCGATCTTCCTTACGGCCTCTTTGAAGAGTTGGAAATTACCGATCAGGTGCGAATCAGGCACCGGAATCCCTTTTCTCGCCAGGCTCTGAAGGCCCAGAAACTTGTTCCTGGCCAGGAGGACCGACTGAAAGTCATTTACCACAGGAATACCTGAGAGCTCAAAGTGTCGTACAAGGGAGAGGGCATAGTCGTTAATTGTTGCCCCGATCCTGGGCAAGAGGACATCCGGTCTAGCGTCAACCCCCCTTATTCCAAGCTGCGGCCTACCAGCGGTAACCTCAAAGAAGCAATCCCTGGGATGAATGAGTGAGACCCTGTGACCCTGCTCTTCGGCAGCCTCGATCAATCTTCGATTAGGGTGATATCTATGGTTTCGTACGCTCAGTATCCCGATGAGCATAACTTGATTTCGTGCCCTCACCTGACCAAGGAATCTAGCTTGACAAGAACCTTTTCGACTCTTGGTGAAAATAGTTCTTTTGAGCCGGACTCTCTTATAGCCAACTGTAGTTCCCTCTTCAAGCAAAAAAGCCCCAGTATCTCATCGGGACCATAGCCTTCTCCTCGAAGGAGTTTGTAGATCTCCTCCACATAAGTCTGTCCATCGGTAAGGCTTTTGTCGATCCTATTTAACATCTCGCCCATCAACCGGGCGGCCTCTACCGCATCCATGGAGTTGTGGCTCCAGGCAAGACCAAGGCCCTGCAGGCCAAACCGATCCCTCTCTTGGTGGACCAGGGTATTCCCACTGTAATAGAAAAGGTAAGGGTGATAATAAGGGAGTCCGCTGTTGTTAATAAATTCAACGGTCTCTGAGAAAGTTTCCGCTGTTTCCCCGGGATAGCCAATAATAAAGCTTCCCCTTCCATAAATGCCATGATCACCGAGCATCTTGATGGCATCAATTGATTGATCCACCCTTAATCTCTTGTCCATATTATCCAGGATCTTCTGGCTCCCAGATTCAAGGCCCAGATCAACGAACTCGCAACCTGACAATTTCATGAGCCTTACCAGTTCAGGGGTTAGAGAGCTTGCACGGGCAAAGGAAGACCATGTAAAACAGAACCTCTCCTCAAGCATCATCTGCAGTACCGCCTCGAGCCTTGCCCTATTGGCAGTGAAATTGTCGTCTGTAAAGCGTATGTGTTCAACAAATCCAAGACTGTTTATGGACTTAAGCTCTCCTCTGAGCACCTCTATTGACTTGTAGTGAATCTCGGGAAATAACCAGTGATAGGTACAGAAGCGGCATCTGTAGAAACACCCTCTACTGCTGTTTACAGGCAAGATCTTGCGAAGATAACCCTTCGGGATATTCTGCCACGGTATGGCAGTCTCGTCCATCAGGACTTCTTCACTTTGACGAGGAGTAAAGACAAGCCTCTCTTTCTTATCAAACAGTCCCAGATTCGGTACATTGCCAAGATCTTGCCCCTGGCCCAGTGCCTGAAGCAGCCTTACCAGGGTCTGCTCTCCCTGTGCCTCTATTACAAAGGCATCAACCTTCCCACAAAATGTGGAAAAAAAGCCCTTGGCCTGGGGTGAGAGGCCATCGCCGGGATCCAACGCCTTCTTGACCAGCATCCCCCCTGCAATCACAGCCACTTCGGGGGCAAACTGCTTGATCTGGGCAGCGATATCCCTTATATCGTTCATGTAGATAAAATTGGATGAGATACAGACCGCCAGCGGACCTTTTTGTAAGAGATCCGTCATCTTGGCCGTGGAATAGTTCTGAACAATGATGGGATCAAACCCGTGCCCAATGAGGTACTGATACAGATAAATGCCGTTTAGGGTGACGCTGTTGGCAAGGGAATAATATTGTGTCACATTGGCTGGTGTAAGTTCCGGTGTCCTGCGGCCATTCTTGATGAAATTCATAAGGTCAAGAAGGTCCATATATCGACCATCCAAGAGCAGGATAAGTCTTAGGATATTCTCATGTACCCCATTTTGAATGGCCGGCAGGTCAAGGTTGGGGAACCGGGATGACTGCCGCTCAGCTCGACTTAGGGCATTTGTCATCTTCCGCCTCAAATGGGCGTCATTGTTCAATGGCTGGTTCTGTGCGATTATTATAACTTTCGGTAGTTTCATAGC